>CAZZPG010000124.1:0-6034 GCA_964655975.1 uncultured Flavobacteriaceae bacterium | reverse complement strand
AAAGAAAAATATCCAAAAAAAAGAGCTTTTAACTACCCTCTTTTGCAACAAATTGTTGGAAGAGAGACAGATGTTATTCTTTTAAAAGATGATAAAAAACTAACCGTACACTCTTTTACTGGTATTTTTGAATTTGTTTCAGAAATAAAACAATTTAGAGTAATTCAAAATACAAAAGAAGGAATTATTATAGAATATATTAAGTCAAAGAATTTTAAGAAAGAAGTCTTAGAAAATATTACTTTAGAATTACAAAAACACATTAAAGATGCTTCCTTTAAGATTCTGTATAAAGAAGTTAAAAATATTCATCCAACAAAATCAGGGAAACCACAAATTATAGAATCAAATTTATAATGGAAAATAAAACAATTTGGGTACTAAATATGACAGCAGGAAAACCAGATTCTGGTTGGGGGGAACGCCACTATTATTTTAGTAAATTTTGGATTAAAAAAGGATATGATGTAAAAATAGTATCAGGTTCTTATAACCATTTATTTCACAATCAACCAAAAGTAGGAAATAAAACTTTTACCTTAGAAGAAGTAGAAAAAGGCATTACTTTTTGTTGGGTGAAAATACCTAAATATGACGGAGGAAGTATTTTTAAATTATGGAGTATGATAGTGTTTACCTTTAGAATTTTATCACTTTCTATCAATCAATTAGGAAACCCTTCTATTATTTTAGTTTCATCAATGCCTATATTTCCAATCCTTTCAGGATGGTATTTAAAAAAGAAGTATAAAGCTAAAAAATTATTATTCGAAATTAGAGATTTATGGCCATTAACACCCATGTATTTAAAAGGATATTCTAAATGGCATCCAATGGTTTTGGTAATGGCATGGGTAGAAAAATTTGGGTATAGAAAAGCAGATGCTATTATTTCACTTTTACCAAATGCACATATATATATTAATAAAATATCTAAAAATCCAAATAAATTTTATTGGATTCCTAATGGGATTGATAAAACCCTTTTAGAAAAAGAAAAATTGCCTAAAAAAATAGAAAACCTAATACCCAAAGACAAATTTATTATTGGTTATACAGGTACAATGGGAATGGCAAATGCCTTAGAGTATCTAATAGAAGCTTCAGTTTTATTAAAAGAAAATAAAAATATTCACTTTATTTTTGTTGGTGATGGGTATTTAAAAGAAAAGTTTCAAGAGGAAGTGAAAAACAGTACAAATGTTACCTTTATTTCTAAAATAAATAAAAATCAAGTACAAAATATATTATCATATTTTGATGTTTGTTTTGTAGGGCGTAATAAAACGCCTCTTTTTGATTATGGAGTATCTTCTAATAAATTTTTTGATTATATGTTAGCAAAAAAGCCCATAATTTCATCATCAAATAAAATTAAAGACCCTGTAGAACTATCAGGTGGAGGATTAGTTGTTACTCCAGAAAACGGAGAAGCTATAGTAAAAGGGATTTTTAAAATGTATCAAATGTCTGACATAGAAAGAAAACAAATAGCTCAAAAAGGGTATGACTATGTAAAAAAGCATCATAATTTTGATTATTTAAGTAATTTATATTGTAAATTATTTTAATATATAGAACTATATATTAATAAAACTTCTTACTTTTGATTATATGCCTAAATTTTACTATTAATAAACATTTTAATATATTTATTATGTGAGCCTGAATTATGAAAAAAAAAGCATCTTATATAGAGGTTTCTGAAAGAAAAGTATTGTTAAAAGTAGTAGATATTGCTATTATTTTTTTTAGTTTATGGCTAGCAAATAAGTATATAGGATTTTATTATATAGATTTTTCTAAGAATGTTATTTTTAAGTGGTTGCTTACTTTGGTTGTGTATATTTTACTCTTTGGAGAGGTACTACAATTATATGATTTATCTGTTTCTAGCAATAAATTATTAACAATTCGTAGTGTATTTATTACAAGTTTTTCAGTCACTTTTTTATATATTTTCACTCCTTTTATTTCACCATCTTTACCAGAAAACAGGCTTCAAATTATTTATTTTTTCTTATTAATTTCAATACCTACCTTGCTTTGGAGATATGTATATATGACACTTTTATTTACACCAAAATATTTTAAAAGTATATTAATTATTGGTCATTCTTCTAAAATAGCAAGTTTGTTAAAACTTATAAAAAATGATGGTTTTCATCAATTAGTAACTTATATTTCTGATTTAAAAGTTGAAGGGAATGATAAATTTACAGAAATAAAATCATCTAATATTAACAAATTAGCAAATGAAAATAATATATATGAAATTATTTTATCTACAGAAGGGTTTTCTGAAGAAATAATTGAAAACTTAAATAAAAAGGTAATTGCTCTTTTTGAAAAGGGACTAAACATTAAAAGTTTTGAGACATTTTATGAAGAAATTACAAATAGAGTACCAAAAAATTATTTAACACATGATTTTTACAAAAACATTCAATTTAGTAGTAGTAACAACAAAAGACTATACCTGTTTTTTCATAGAACTTTAGATATTATGGTTTCTTTTATAGGTTCTTTGTTCTTTTTATGCTTTCTTCCTTTTGTTTTTTTAGGTAATTTATTTGCCAACAGAGGCTCTTTATTTTATACTCAAGAAAGAGTTGGTAAAAAAGGAAAAACATTTAAAATATTTAAATTACGTTCAATGATAATTAATGCTGAAAAAAATGGTGCAGTCTGGGCTAAAAAAAATGATAAAAGAATTACATCCTTTGGCAAATTTTTAAGAAATACAAGACTTGATGAGATTCCACAATTTTTTAATATTTTAAAAGGAGATATGAGTATTATTGGGCCAAGACCAGAAAGACCAGAATTTGTTAAAGATCTAGAAAAACAAATACCTTTCTATAAAATAAGACACGTTATTAAACCTGGCTTAACAGGTTGGGCACAAGTAAATTATCCTTATGCAAATACTATAGAAGAGCAAGAAACCAAATTGCGTTATGATTTGTATTATATTAAAGAAAGAAATTCTTTTTTAGATTTTAAAATACTTATTAAAACCGTTTCTACTGTATTATTTTTTAAAGGTCAATAGCTTTAACAAGTAAAAATATCTTACCATTAGTAAAACCAAAATTGGTAAAATAGAAATAGGTAACTGCTGTATTTTTGAAAGCCAAATAAATGGGATAAGTATTAAAAATAGTAATAATAAATATAAATAGTTTTTTATTAATTTTTGTTGTCCCTTTTTTAATAAAAAAAATGCAATAAATAAGTTAGGAGCAAAAGCCCATAAAAAATTAAAATTATTTGGTGTGGTAGAATGATTGGTAAAGAACCATAAAAAAGTAATTATAGCTCCTAAAACCCCCGAAACAAAGAATATAGTAAAATCTAACCATATTGTTCTTTTATTATTTTTATAATCTTTATAAGTAATAAATAGCCCAAATAAAGTTATAATAGTAAAAATTAAAAGAGGATTTAAAAATAGTTCTTTTTGTTTTTTTTCTTTAAAATCTAAAATAAATAGTTCTTTTTTTACTAATTTTCTTGGTTGATTATTTTTATAAATAATTGCATTTTGAAATGATTTAATAATATAATCAGGTAAATAGGTAACACCAATTTCATCTGCTTTTGCATCTAATTTACTACCTAAGGCTAAATTAATACCAAAACTCCCCCAAGTATTCCAAGGCATCTCTCTGTTCATTAACTCTCTGTAAGAAAGAGATTTAATTAAATGTTTGCCATCAAAAGTTACTTTCTTCCCTAAAACATCTTTGGTAACACTTACCATTCTTGTAGCACAATTATCAAAATAAGGATCGTAATAATAATTGGCATTTTGGGGTAATGAATTATTTTCTAAATAGGAAAAAAAGATTTTTTTTTGCTCTTGTGTTAAATCTAAAACCTGTTCTTTTACCCATCTTTTATCTTTATTATAGCTTTTTAAAAAATGATGAAACGGATAACGTGCTAATTTGTACAATAACTTCCCTTTTACAAAATTTCCATAAAAATTAGGGGCATTAAAATCAAACATACCATAGTTATAAATTAAATCTAGATTTAAAACAGGGTCTTTAATTCTAAAGGCACTATGCCCAAAGGCCTCATACAATTCTTCTCCAGGACCACAGGTAATGATACTAATTTCTGAATATACAGAAAGCTCCAATGATTGCGAGTAGTTTATTTGAAAAGTTATTAGAAATAGTAGTAAAAAAAAGTTTTTTTTAATCATAAGGTTTAGTGTCTAAAAAAACTATAATCTATTTTTATAGAAAAAATATTAGAGTATAAAGCATTCCCAATACTTCCAATATTGGTAAGTGCATAATCTATTTGAATACCGTTGTATCTAAAACCAACTCCAAAATTTGGTTGCATAGATAATGATTTAGAACCATCAAACTCTGTTGTATTTTGAAAATTACCAATTCCACCACGTAAAAATACTAGATTATCAAAATCTAATTGAAATCCAAAAGCAGGATTAATACTTAAATATTTAGATGAAAAAACATCATTAGTCTGCCCAAAACGGACATTAAAATCTATTTCTGTGAGTAACCTAAAATAATATCCCAAATACCATATTTTTCCTAAGCCTAATTGCAATTTTGGTTTGGTAATTTCGGTAGTTTGTGGCAATTCGTTATTTTTCCCAGGAATAGAATTTTTAATTTCATCAAACGCATTTTTATCAATGCTCCAAGTATTAAAAGTAGTAGTAATATCTCTAACCATCAATCCAAATTTCCAATTTTTACGTTCAAATTGAATGCCTGCATCAAAACCAAATCCCCATGAAGTGGCAAATTCTCCAATAATCCGTCTAATTACTTTGGTACTTACACCAAAATGTAAATCTTTAAAAATGAGTGTTCTAGCATAAGAAAAATTAAAAGCATAATCTACTGCAGAAAACAAGCTAATTTGGCTAAAATCTATACTTCCTTGATGGTTTATTAACTTAGTAGTATTTAAAATATCATCTACTCCAAAACGAGTAATAGAGATTCCAACAGAGCTTATTCCATCAATAGGCATTGCAAAAGATACAAAATTATAATTGGCTATTCCTGCAAAATAGGAAGCATGCATTAAAGAACCAGAAAAATCTTTAATATTTACCAAGCCAGCGGGATTCCAGTAAGTTGAATTAGAATCATTACTTGTAGCTACTACAGATTTACTCATTCCTAAAGAAACGGCATCTGCACCAATATTTAAAAACTCATTAGAGTAGTTTCTTAATGCTTGTGAATTTATTGTTGTATTTATTGATAAAATAAACAAGAATGAAAAAAATAAAAAATATTGCTTCAAAATTCTAAAATTGAGAACTACAAATATCTTAATTCTTACTTAAAATAACCATAATTTTTTAAAAATAGTTAGTAAACACCCTTTTTTTAAAGGTAATAAAGGTAATAGCTTTATTAATGTGATAAAAATTTATTAAAAAACTACTAGCGGCAAATGTTTTTCTTATTTTTGATATTTATATTTTAATTATGATGAACATAAAAAAACACATTCCTAATTTATTAACACTTGGAAATTTATTCTGTGGAACAGTTGCCACTATTTTTGCCGTAAAAAATCAATTAGAAATGGCTGCTTTGTTTGTAGTAATAGGTATTTTATTTGATTTTTTTGATGGATTTATAGCTCGCATATTGCACGTCTCTGGCGAGTTAGGAAAACAATTAGATTCTTTGGCAGATATGGTTACTAGTGGAGTAGTACCAGGAATTATCATGTTTCAGTTGTTAGGAACTTCTCAAAAAGTAGATGCAACTGGTTCTTTTGGAGCAACTACTATTAATTTAGAAACCTATTTACCGTATTTTGGAATTTTACTAACATTAGCTGCCTGTTATCGATTGGCAAATTTTAATATAGATACCAGACAATCAGATTCATTTATAGGTATTCCTACACCTGCAATGACTTTGTTTGTTATTTCATTACCCTTAATCATACAGCATTCAGAACACTATTTTTTTATTGATTTGGCACAAAACAGCTACTTCTTAATAGGTACTACAGTATT
>CAZZPG010000123.1:0-6186 GCA_964655975.1 uncultured Flavobacteriaceae bacterium | reverse complement strand
TACAACTACGAAGATAATAAAAAAACTAAGTAATTTTTGTTTTTATCAAAAGTTTTAATAAAAATACTATATAATCCTTTTCCGTATTTTTGCCAAATGAATCCATTTAAAGAATTAGCAGAAACACTAAGTACTAGTGTACAAAATAACGAATTTGTTAAACTAACCTTAAGCAAGCCCATTAAAAAAGGAGATGGGTTGCCCAATATATATGTACGTTTTATAAAAATAAAAGAAGCAGAAATGTTTCAATTTACGTACAGATACACAACAAATGACCAAGTAAAAAATTATACCTTACAAGAAACTATTAAAAAATTAGAAGTTTTATTGATAGATAATTTTAGAACAGCTACATTATTTACGTTGTCTAACGATTTATTGGTGTTTATATCTAAAAAGAAAAAAGTTTCTTACAAAGTAAATGCTCCTAGTTTTAAAAATAAATTACCAGAAACACACGACAAACCCAAAGAACGAATAGTATTTGGTAATTATTTACAGTATTTAGGAATTACAGATAAAAACGGAAAAGTCATTCATAAAATGGCAGATAAATACCGTCAAATAAATAAATATTTAGAAATTATAGAAAGCCTATTAAAAGCTACCAAACTGCCCAAACATATTAAAATTGTTGATATGGGTTCGGGCAAAGGTTATTTAACCTTTGCTTTGTATGATTATTTGGTAAATCAAAAAAAATACAATGCTACAGTAACAGGAATAGAACTAAGAGAATCTTTGGTAAATTATTGCAATGATGTTGCTCAAAAATGTGGGTTTAAAAGGTTAGATTTTATAGCACAATCTATTAAAGATTACAAAAATAATAAAATTGATATTTTAATTGCATTACACGCTTGCGATACTGCTACAGATGATGCTATTTTTAAAGGACTGTCTGCCAATGCATCCTTAATTATTACAGCTCCTTGTTGCCATAAACAAATAAGACAGCAAGTAAAAGGAATAGAGCAGGAGAGTCCACTATTAAAATATGGTATTTTTAAAGAACGTCAGTTTGAAATGGTTACTGATACCATTAGAGCTTTAATTCTTGAAAAAAATAATTATAATACCAAAATTTTTGAGTTTATTAGTAACGAGCATACACGCAAAAATATAATGCTAGTAGGAACAAAATCATCAAAAAGAGTAGATACCTCTATAATTGATAAAAAACTTGATTCCTTAAAAAAAACCTATGCTATAAAAAGCCACTATTTAGAAACTATTTTGTAACATTATAAATTATACCTAAAATCAATAAAAAATTACCTTTTATTACTATTTTAATAAAAAATATTTTTACATTTCTAGCGTTTAGTAGTAAAAACAAATACCAAAAATGAAAAAAACAATATTAATACCCTTATTTATTGGAATATTAAATTTTACAGTACAAGCTCAAGAATGGCAAACAAGTTATAAAAAATCAGTACAAATTGCCTTAGAAAAACAACAAAAAATAGTTTTAGTTTTTCAAGGATCAGATTGGTGTACTCCTTGTATTAAATTAGACAAAAAAATTTGGAGTTCTAAAACATTTAAAACTTACGCAAAAAATAATTTTGTATTATTAAAAGTAGATTTCCCTAGAAGAAAAAAAAATAAGTTATCTAAAAAACAAACTATACATAATAATATGTTAGCAGAAAAATATAATCCTCAAGGATATTTTCCTCTAGTGGTAATTTTAAATAGCAAAGGAAATGTATTAGGAACAACAGGTTACAAAAAAATGAGTCCTCAAAAATATATTGATTTATTAAATTCATTCTAAAATGAAAAAGCTACTACCTTCTTTTTTATTGATACTATTTGTAGCCTCTTTAAATGCTCAAAAAGTATATCATAAAACCTTAAAATTAATGGGTAGTAGGTTTGATATTTCTGTAGTAAGTACAAACAAAATAGAAGCAGAAAAACACATTAATATAGCAGTAGCAGAAATTACTAGAATAGAACGTATTATTTCTTCTTGGGATAAAAATTCTGAAACTTCTATGATAAATAAAAATGCAGGTGTACAACCTATAAAAGTGAGTAAAGAGCTGTTCAATCTAATAAAAAGAGCCAAAATAATATCAAAATTAACAGACGGAGCTTTTGATATTAGTTATGCCTCTATGGATAGAATTTGGAAGTTTGATGGGAGTATGAAAATATTTCCATCCTCAGAAAAAATTAAAAAATCTGTAGCAAAAGTAGGCTATAAAAATATTATTTTAAATGAAGATAATCAAACAGTATTTTTAATAAAAAAAGGCATGAAAATTGGTTTTGGAGGTATTGGTAAAGGATATGCGGCAGACAAAGCAAAAGCATTATTAATCTCAAAAGGTATAAAAGCAGGAATTATTAATGCTTCTGGAGATATGAATACTTGGGGCAAACAACCCGATGGTTCTTTTTGGAAAGTTGCCATTACCAACCCAATGAATAAAAATAAAGATTTTGCACTATTACCATTAAAAAAAGGAGCGATTGTAACTTCTGGTAACTATGAAAAATATGTGGTTTTTAATAAAAAAAGATATACCCATATTATAAATCCAAGAACAGGGATTCCTTCAAGTGGCATTATTAGTTCTAGTGTTTTTGCAAATAGTGCAGAATTAGCAGATGCTTTATCAACCTCTATTTTTGTGATGGGGACAGAGATAGGAATTAATAGAATAAATCAAATACCAAATGTAGAGTGTATTATTATAGATGATAAAGGAAAAATTTATACATCAAAAAATATAAATATAAATGAAAAATAAATTAATAATTATTGTACTGGCATTAATATTACTTAGCTCTTGTGTTGTAGTAAAAGAATACGAAAAAGTAAATATTAATGATCCAGATATGACCTTGCTAAATAGGAAATCTAAAAAATTTATCACTACTTTTCAAGTATATAGAGAGGGAGCATCAGGAGGCAACGGAGGAAAATCTGGTGGTGGATGTGGTTGTAACTAATCATTAAAAAATATAGTAAAAATGAGAAAAATAATATGTGCACTCTTTTTTATTTCTGGCACACTTTTTTCGCAAGTAAAAAAAGACTCTTTGGTAAAAAAAACAATTCGCACAAAAATAGCGTATAAAAAAAGAGTACTAGAGGCTACAGAAATAGATTTATTATCTAGTTTTTATACCCAAGACGGAAATAATGCAGCAGTAACAGGTGGTATTGGTACAGAACAACTAAATGATATTGCAGGAAATATTAACATTTCTATCCCCTTAAATGATGATGATGTTTTAAATATTGATGCTACAATTTCTGCATATAGTTCTGCATCATCAAGTAATTTAAATCCCTTTTATAATCCAAATAATAAAGACGATGATGAGTATGGCTCTTCTAGAAAAAATAAAATCATTAGGGCTATATCAGGAGCTTCAACCTCAAGTACTACAGATGATGAAAATAAAGAAACACCTTTAACAACTTCATCTGAAACTTCTACTACAATTAGAGGAACTCCTTGGGTAGCCTCATCAGGAGCTTCTAAAAAAGATGTTTGGGTAAGTGGAGTTGTTGGTTATGGTCATTCATCTGATGATAGAAATTCAATTTATAAAGTACATATAAGTTTTGCCAATGAGTTTGATTATTCTTCTTTTGGTGGTGGAATTGGGTTTACAAAATTATTCAATCAAAAAAATACAGAAATGGGTATAAATGCTAATGTATATATAGATAATTGGAAACCTGTATATCCATCAGAAATAAAAACATTTAAAGCCCATAAAGGCAACTTAAATACTAGTTTTTTTAATGGAGTAGATATTTATAACCAACAAGGAGTGGCTATTAACAAAAACAGTTTGTCTGCTTGGAAACCTATAAATACAAATTTGGTAGATACTAATGCAAGAAATAGTTATTCGGTTTCTCTAAATTTTTCTCAAATTTTGAGTAAAAACTCTCAAATAGCAATTTTTGCAGACTTCTTATTACAACAAGGTTGGTTGGCAAACCCAATGCAACGTGTCTATTTTTCTGATAAACCAAATTTTTATATCGGAGAAAAAAAGTATATCAGTAATTATACAAATTCTAAAAATAAAGGAGTATTTCAACTAGCAGATGATATAGAAAGATTGCCAAGAACAAGAACAAAAATACCTATAGGTGTACGTTATCATTATTATATAAATGAAAAATTAACACTTAGAACTTATTATAGATATTATTTTGATAATTGGGGGATAACCTCTCAAACTTTTAATGTTGAATTTCCTATAAAATTAGGAGAAAAATACACCATGTATCCATCATTTAGATTTTATAATCAAACACAATCAGACTATTTTGCACCTTATGAGCAACATTTATCAACAGAGGTATTTTATACTTCAGATTATGATTTGTCTAAGTATAGTGCAAACCAATACGGAATAGGGCTTAGGTACACAGATATTTTTACTAGTTTCTTCGGATTAAAAAATATAAACTTCAATTATCATTTTTATAAAAGAAATACAGGTCTTACAGCACATATTATTTCATTTGGAGTAAAATTTGTGTTAGAATAAAAATAGTTATTCTATTCTTAAAGCTTGTTTAAATTTATTTACCTTTTTAGTATATTCGTCAAAATTAAATTTTAAAAATGCAATTTCAAAAAAGTAGTTTACAATATCTTAAAGATTTAAAGAAAAATAATGATAGAGAATGGTTTACAGAAACCAAATCTGTATTTAATAAAGCACAAGACAATGCAAAAGCATTTCATTTAGCCATAAGAACAAATTTAGAAAAACACGATGAAATTGACCATTATAAGTTGTACAGGATTTATAGAGATGTACGGTTTTCTAAAGATAAGACACCTTACCAACCTCATTTTGCGGGTTCTTTTTCAAGAAAAGGAAAACAATTACGAGGGGGATATTATTTAAGAATTAGACCTGAAGAAAGTTTTTTAGCTGGTGGATTTTGGGAACCCAATAAAGACGATTTATATAGAATTAGAAAAGAATTTGAAATTGATAATACTGAAATTAGAGATATTTTAGTTGATAAAAAATTTGTAAAATACTTTGGAGGAAAATTAAGAAATAATGATTTAAAAACTGCCCCAAGAGGTTTTGATAAACATCATAAAGACATTGATTTAATTAGAAAAAAAGGATATGTTGTTGTTAGAACTTTTACAGATAAAGAAGTTTTATCAACTAATTTTTTAGAAGAAATAGATGCTTCTTTTAAAGCACTTCGTCCTTTTTTTAATTTAATGAGTGATATACTTACTACAAACCTAAATGGAGAATCCATTTTTTAAAGCATCAAAAATATTCTTGCTAAAACATGCAACAACCACAGAAGAAATAACCGTAACTTTACATCTTTATTTAAGAAAGATATGGCAACATTTAAAAACTTAGGAATTACCAAAGAATACATAAAAGGAATTAATGAATTGGGGATTAAAATACCTACTGAAATTCAAGAAAAATCAATCCCTTTTTTATTAAAATCAAAAATAGATTTTGTTGGATTAGCACAAACAGGTACGGGGAAAACAGCTGCATTTGGGTTGCCAATTTTACATAAAATTGATAGAAATAAAGACACTGTTCAGGCATTAATTTTATCGCCAACAAGAGAACTGGTGCAACAAATTAAGAAACAACTCTTCAAATTCACTAAATATATAGATGGTAAAATTTTTATAGAAGCCGTTTATGGAGGAGAAAAAATAGATCGTCAAATAAAAAACTTACAGCGTACAACACATATTATTGTAGCAACACCAGGAAGATTAATAGATTTGATTGAAAGGGGAGAAGTAAACCTAAAAAAAATAGACACATTGGTTTTAGATGAAGCCGATGAAATGTTAAGCATGGGGTTTAAATTAGATCTGAATCGAATTTTAAAATACACCTCAGGAAATAGAAATACGTGGTTGTTTTCTGCAACAATGCCAGAAGAAATTCAAAAAATTATTAAGACTTATATGTCTTCATCAGCAAAAAGAGTAGAGATTAATAGAAATTTCTTAGTCAATGCCAACATCAGTCATCAGTATATAAAAACTACAATTAAAGAAAAAACTAATGCAATTATTAAGTTTTTAGAAAAACGAAATGCAGAGAGAGGTATTATTTTTTGTAGAACCAAAGCAGGAACTCAAAATTTAACGAATCAATTAAAAGAAGAAGGTTTTTCTGTTGGGG
>CAZZPG010000122.1:0-6186 GCA_964655975.1 uncultured Flavobacteriaceae bacterium | reverse complement strand
TAATACATTTGCATCATCACTTAATATTCTACTATCTGAGCAATACTTTTGATATTCGTCTAAAAATTGTTTTGCCTTTTCTCCTTTTTTTACAATAAAAAAAGTTGCCAATGTTTGAACCGTTTCTGTAAACTTTTTAGTATCACAATCCATCAATAAAAAAGTATCTCTTTTAGTCCATTGTCTTTCTATGAGTGGCAATTGAAAACAGAGTATTTCTTTTTGTTTTTTTTCCATAAAGATAATTAAAGGCTTAATATTTTTTAAAAATACAGAGCCACTATCTGCATACATTAAAAAATCTCCTTCATTCATTTTTTTAAAAGCTTTATTAACTATATAAGGTTTCCAAAAATAATTACCAGCACCTTTTTTTTGATATTTTACACTTTCTTTGTTCTTTTCTAAAATGTTCTTTTCTAAATCATTAGGGCTGTATTCAAAAACCATATCAAATCTAGCCAAAAGTTTAGCAGAAATGGTATTCCATTTTTGCTTATTTCTAAAAGTTTTATCTGCATAATTTACTAATGCTATCATTTCTTTAATTTTCTTAGAATTAAAGAATTAAAGATAAGAGAAAAAAACATAAGTACTGTTTTTAAAATAATAATACTATTGTATCCATACTTTTTAATATCTAACAAATAACACCCTAACAGATACACTAAAAGAAGGAAAAAAGTAACATATATTTGTATTTTTAATTGACCTAAACCATTTTGTAAGTTCACAAATACTGCGTTAATACAATGAAATAGAACATAGAAAGAGAATATATAGAAAGAGTTCCTTTGTAAAATTGGTGTATTGTTTTTAATCCATAAATTAATTATTGTTTCTTGAAAAAAGGCAATAATTAATCCTATAAAAAACACAAAAAAAGAAATGACGATTAATGTTTTAATTGTTTTTTTTATCCAAATAAATTCTTTTTTTTCAAAAGCTTCGGTTACGCTATTCCAAAAATGAATTAGTAAAATAGAAAATAACATTATTAGCGTAAAGTATATTTTATTTATTACTGAATAACTTGCCGTTTCTTTAGCTCCTAAAGTAGATGAAATAATAAAATTATCTATCAGTAAAAAAACAATAGATAATAAATGTGCTAAGAAAAAATGAAATGACAGTTTGTTTGTATCCCCTAATGCTATTTTTTTACTAAAATCTAATCGGATTTTAAATTTATTTTTTTGATAAATAATAAATAACAAATAACTAATTGTTTGTGCTAATCCAAAAATAATAGCAATATCTATTAAATTTAAGGTGTAATATTGTCCTAAGAAATAAACTAATAAGTAACTTCCTAAAACATATAATGTTTGAAAAAAACTTGTTAAATGACTCTTTTGCAACCCATAAGCTACCGAGTCTGAAAGCCCTAATATTAGGTTTAATAGAAAAAAAGAAATCAAAATTAATGTGCTAATCTTAATTTCTTTGTATGGTAAAGAAATTTTAAAAAATAACAAATCTGGTTTTAAAAAAATATAGATTATTGGGATAAATACAACGGATAAGGTTAATGCAATAAAAAAAACCTTCTTAGTAATTACGCCTATTAATTCTCCAATTTTATTAGAATGATTTAAACTATTTTTGGTAATCAAATTTCTTAAACTATTTGCATATCCAAAATTTAAAACTGTTATAAAAGTTCCTATAGAAAAAATGGTTTGCCATACACCAAACCTCTCTTCTCCCATATATTCTAACAATAAAGAGAATAATTTTAAATTAAGAATAAGTTTAACTCCAATAAACAGAAAATTATAAACAGAACTTAAAAAAAAATCCTTATTTTTTTGTGAAGCCCTTTCAAAAAATATTTTTATGTTTTTTAACATATAAAAATTACCTAACCTCTTTTTCTAAATACCACTGATACATTTTCTTAATTCCATCTTTCAACTTAATTGTATGTTTCCATCCTAAGTTATGTAATTTACTTACATCGGCTACTTTACGCATTGTACCATCTGGTTTTTGAGTATTAAAAATCAAATTTCCTTGAAAACCAATTATTTTTTTGATGATTTCTGCCAACTCTTTAATTGTAACCTCTTTACCTGTACCAATATTAATGTGGGTATTTCTAATTTCTTTTTGATTTTCAAATAATAAATCTTTAAAGTTAACTATCTCCATAATGTGTACACAAGCATCTGCCATATCCTCACTCCATAAAAACTCTCTTTGTGGTTTTCCAGAACCCCAAATCTCTACATCTACCTTTGTTCTTTGGATATTTTCTTTAGTGGAAGAGTAAACGCCATATTTAGATAAAATATCTATTATTTTTTCTTTTGATTGATTGCCATCAACATCATTAATAGGTAATTTATTTAAATCTTTTTTAATGGCATCCCAATTTTTATTTTCTAACTCTTTTGCTAAGTAAATTTTACGAACCAAAGCGGGTAATACATGCGATTTTTCTAAATCAAAATTATCATTTGGTCCATACAAGTTGGTTGGCATTACCGATATAAAATTGGTATTATATTGTATATTATAACTTTCGCACAATTTAATCCCTGCAATTTTTGCAACTGCATACGGTTCATTAGTATACTCTAACACATTGGTTAAAAGCGATTTTTCTTTTAAAGGTTGTGGTGCGTTTTTTGGATAGATACAAGTGCTTCCTAAAAAAAGTAGTTTTTTTACTCCGTGTAGATAACTTTGATGAATTACATTGTTCTGGATAACCAAATTTTGATAAATAAAATCTGCTCTATACGTATTATTTGCTATGATTCCTCCTACTTTTGCTGCTGCTAAAAATACATATTCTGGTTTTTCTTGCTCAAAAAAATCAGCTGTGTCTTGTTGATTTGTTAAATCTAACTCTTTATGAGTTTTAGTAATAATGTTTTGATAGCCTTTTTCTTGCAAATTTTTCAAAATCGCACTTCCTACCAAACCTCTATGACCTGCAACATATATTTTACTATCGTTATTCATAACTACTTAAAATATCGTATCCTCCTTTTTTTAGATACATTTCTTTTTCCATCAATTTTAAATCGCTTTTCATCATTTCTTGTACCAGTTCAGATAATTGATATTTAGGTATCCATCCTAATTTATTTTTTGCTTTTGATGCATCACCAATCAACAAATCAACTTCGGTAGGTCTAAAATAATGTGAATCAACGGCAACTACCTCTTTTCCAATAGGAAGTTGATAATCTTTATTTTTACAGAATTTTACGATACCTTTTTCATCAATTCCTGTTCCTTTAAATTCTAATTCAACTCCTACTTGGGCAAAAGCCATTTTTACAAAATCTCTAACTGTTGTTGTTTTTCCTGTAGCAATTACCCAATCTTCAGGTTGGTCAGTTTGTAAAATTAACCACATCATTTTTACATAATCTTTGGCGTGTCCCCAATCTCTTTTTGCATCTAAATTTCCTAAAAAAAATTTTTCTTGCAATTTTAAAGCTATTTTAGAAACGGCTCTAGTAATTTTTCTAGTCACAAAAGTTTCTCCTCTAACCGGAGATTCGTGGTTGAATAAAATTCCATTACAAGCAAATAAATTGTAGGCTTCTCTATAATTTACGGTAATCCAGTAGGCATACATTTTAGCAATAGCATAAGGGCTTCTTGGATAAAATGGTGTGGTTTCTGTTTGTGGAACTTCTTGAGCTTTTCCGTACAATTCTGATGTTGATGCCTGATAAATTCTTGTTTTTTTCTCTAAATTTAAAATTCTGACAGCCTCTAACAAGCGTAAAGTTCCTAACCCATCTACATTTGCTACATATTCTGGCATATCAAAAGATACGTGTACATGGCTCATTGCAGCTAAATTATAAATTTCATTTGGTTGTACTTCTTGAATGATTCTTATCAAGTTGGTACTATCTGTCATCTCTCCATAGTGTAAAATAAAATTTCTATTTTTAATATGTGGGTCTTGGTATAAATGATTTATCCGTTGGGTATTAAAGCTAGATGATCTACGTTTTATGCCATGAACAATATATCCTTTTTCTAATAATAACTCTGCTAAATAAGAACCATCTTGTCCTGTTATTCCTGTAATTAAGGCTATTTTTTTCATGTTATTTTATTTTTTCTACTCTTGCTAGTGCTGATGCAATTACTTGGTGCATATCATAATATTTATACTCTGCTAATCTTCCTCCAAAAATTACGGTAGGTTTTTTAGTTGCTAATTTTTTATATTGTTGATATACTATTGAGTTTTTATTATCATTTACAGGGTAATATGGTTCATCACCTTGTTTCCATTCTTTTGGATATTCTTTTGTAATGATAGTTTTTGCCTGTTTACCAAACTCAAAATGTTTGTGTTCTATTATTCTTGTGTATGGGATGGTAGCTTCGGTATAATTTACTACGGCATTTCCTTGGTAATTATCAGTATTCAAAATTTTATGTTTAAACTCTAAACTACGGTATTCTAATTTACCAAATTTGTAGTTAAAATATTCATCTATTTTACCCGTAAATACAATGGTCTTTGCTATTGTATTTAAAGATTCTTTTTCTTGAAAATAATCTATATTGGTTTTGGTTTCAATTCCGTTTAACAAACCTTCTATCAATTTATTATAACCTCCTATTGGGATTCCTTGGTAGGTGTCATTAAAATAATTGTTATCAAATGTAAAACGTACAGGCAATCTTTTAATAATAAATGCTGGTAACTTGGTAGCTTTACGCCCCCATTGTTTTTCTGTATAGCCTTTTATTAGTTTTTCATAAATATCTGTTCCTACTAAAGAGAGTGCTTGTTCTTCTAAGTTTTGTGGTTTATGAATCTTTAATGTATCTACTTGTTCTTTTATTTTTGCTTTGGCCTCTGCAGGTGTTTTTACCTCCCAAAGTTGATAAAAGGTGTTCATATTAAAAGGTAAATTGTACAATTTACCTTTATAATTTGCCAGTGGTGAGTTGGTATACCTATTAAATTCTACAAAAGAATTTACATAATCCCAAATTTTTTTATCATTGGTATGAAAAATATGAGCTCCGTATTTGTGTACATTTATTCCTTCAATATTTTCACAATAAACATTTCCTCCTAAGTGATTTCGTTTGTCTATAACTAAACATTTTTTCCCTTTTTTTGTTATTTCATGTGCAAAAACAGCTCCAAATAACCCTGCACCTACTATTAAATAATCATATTTTTTCATTTTTACAGGGTTATGTTTTTTAATTTTGCTAATTCTTTATCTTTTGCTGAAAGTATTATTTCATCTTTTGGTAACATCCAATTAATTTGTAAGCTTTTATCATTAAATATGATTCCTCCTTCTGATGTTTTATTGTAATAATTATCACATTTATATGCAAAAATTGTATGGTCTTCTAAGACCGCAAAACCATGTGCAAAGCCTTTTGGGATAAATAATTGTATGTTATTTTTTTCTGATAATATTATAGAAAAGGTTTTCCCAAATGTTTTAGAGTTTTTTCTAATATCTACTACAACGTCTACTACTTTTCCTTTTATAACTCTTACTAGTTTAGCTTGTGCATATTTTCCTTTTTGAAAATGTAAACCTCGTAAAACGCCTTTTTGAGATATTGATTGATTGTCTTGAACAAATTCAATTTCTATTCCAGTTTTTTCTTGAAATATTTTTTTGTTAAAACTTTCAAAGAAATTACCTCTTCCATCATTAAAAATTTTAGGTTTTATAATAAAACATCCTTGTAAATAGGTTTCTTTTATGGTCATTATAATTCAATCAAATGTTTTCCATAACCACTTTTTAATAGAGGTATTGCTAATTTATGTAATTGTTTTTTGGTAATAAAACCACTTCTGTAAGCTGCTTCTTCTATAGAGCCTACTTTTAATCCTTGTCGCTCTTCTATAACTTGCACAAATTGTGATGCTTGCATAAGTGAGTTAATTGTACCTGTGTCTAACCAAGCGATTCCTCTACTTAAAATAGTTACTTTTAATTTTCCTCTTTTTAGATATTCTTTATTTACATCGGTTATTTCTAATTCTCCTCTTTTACTTGGTTTGATGTTTTTTGCAATTTCTATTACTGTATTATCATAAAAATAAATGCCAGGAACTGCATAATTAGATTTTGGTTTTTTTGGTTTTTCTTCAATTGATATTGCTTTATAATCTTCATCAAATTCTACCTCTACCCTTTTCACCTCCCCACGAAGTTCTGA
>CAZZPG010000121.1:0-6202 GCA_964655975.1 uncultured Flavobacteriaceae bacterium | reverse complement strand
TATACTTTAACACATGACCATGGAAAAGCAGAGGATGTAGTTCAAAATGTATTTGTTAAAATTTGGATAAACAGAAAAAAAATTAATCCTGATTTTTCAGTCAAAAATTATCTATATAAATCTGTTTATAACGAATTTATCGACCAATATAGGAAAAAGAAACCTGTTATTTATTTAGAAAAAAAATATTTAGAAGCTATAGATATGGTCGTTGAAAAAGAACAAGAGAATTTAGATGAATTGATAAAGTTAGTTGATAAAGAAATTAATAATTTACCTTTAAAATGCAAGCGTATCTTTTTACTCAATAAAAAAAATGGACTAACTCATGTGGAAATTTCAGAGCATCTTAATATTTCTATAAAAACGGTTGAAGGGCACATGACAAGAGCCTTTAAAATTTTGGGAAATAAATTAGAAGATAAAATTAAAACCATATTCTTCCTGTTATTTGATTTTAAATACTAAGCTTAATTAATAAGTTTTTGATTAACCTACTTCATGTAAAAGAATAGTTTCAAAATCTTCTCTATTTAACCCCTCTACTAAACCTTTTGTCACTAAAATAATTTTACCTCTTGGTAAAAACCCCATTGCATAAGCATTTTTTTCTAATGATTTTGTGACAAAAACGGGATATGAATAACCATATTTCAAAAGAATATTTTCAAAATTAGAATTTTTGGTTTTCTTATTTAAGAACTTTATGGTATAGGGTTTAAATAAGTTATCGTAAATAAAAATAATGCTTAATGAGAAAAAATAGATATAAATGGATTTTAGCTCATGTTGTTGGCTAAAAAAATGCAGTATAGTTGAAAACTATATTATTATTAAACTCGTTATTAAATAACTAGAAATAAATTCAAATTTCAAGTGTGTTTTAAACAAAAAAATTTTATACCTTAGTTTCTCCTAATACATTTCTATATTATAGGAAATGTTAATATTAAATACCAAACTTGTAAGTCTAAGCAGTTGACTTTTTATTAACCGAACTCAGGTTATGAAGATACATTTTATTATCTAGCAAAAACAAATTTTAACAAAATCGGATAACACTTTCCATTTTTAAAAAGTATTATCCTATTTGTTTACGTTTTTAATCCGATTTTATCATTTCTTATGATATTCATAAAAACAGAAAAACCTATTAATCATATGATTAACAGGTTTTTAGTATAGATTGATTCTATAAAAAGTCGGGGTGGCAGGATTCGAACCTGCGACCTCCTCGTCCCAAACGAGGCGCGATAACCGGGCTACGCTACACCCCGAAATTAAATTAAAAATTATTTTAAATAACCCTTATAGAGTTTAGCCCTTTTTTCTACAAGCAAAATTCTTAGCGGAGAGACAGGGACTCGAACCCTGGCGACAGTTTCCCGTCGACAGATTAGCAATCTGCTGCATTACCACTCTGCCACCTCTCCATTAATAAATACTTTTTGTATTTATTAAAAAATGTGAGTGCAAATGTATAACTACAATTGGTTATTTGCAAGGTTTTTATAAAAAACTATCTTTATTCGGGGTATTCTACTCTTAGGTGATAGATATTTAGTAATTTCTTTTTTACTACTTTTTTTATTTTTTCAATTTCTCTAAAAGTAATATCTGAGTTGATAAACTGATTATCAGCTTTTTGTTTTTCTACAATTTTATCAATCAAATCACTAATAGATTGTGCCGTAGGTCTTTTTAAACTTTTAGAAGCAGCTTCAGAAGCGTCACAAATCATTAAAATAGCGGTTTCTTTTGAAAAAGGAATGGGACCTTGGTATTGAAATTTCTTTGGGTTTACTTCTTCATTAGGGTTTAACTCTTTTTCTTTCATATAAAAATAATAAACCAAACTTGTACCATGATGTGTTCTTATAAAATCTATTATTCTATCTGGTAAATTAAATTTTTTAGCCAATTCTACTCCTTTAATTACATGGTCTGTAATAATTCTTGCACTATCTCTTGGAGATAAATCATTATGTGGATTTACTCCAGTAGATTGGTTTTCAATAAAATACTTTGGGTTTAACATCTTCCCTATATCATGATACAAAGCTCCTGTTCTTACTAGCATAGAGTTTGCTTCTATTTCATTAGCAGCGGCTTCTGATAAATTTGCTACTTGCATTGAATGTTGAAATGTTCCTGGTGCAATTTCATTTAATTGTCTTAGTAATTTTGTGTTAGTGTTAGATAGTTCTAATAAGGTAACATCTGAAACTAATCCAAAAACTTTTTCATAGAAATAAATGAAAAAAACTGATAAAAATGACAGCAATCCATTAAAAGCAAACATTAAAAAATATTGCCAATTAATTTGCGACGCATTTCCTTCTTTTATAATAGAAAAAGCAAAATAGGTAACCATATACACTACCGTAACTTGCCCAATAGATATAAATAAATTAGCTCTTTTGTATAGTTCAGAAACTGTTAAAATTGTAACAATACCAGCAATAATATGTAGGTAAATAAACTCAAAACTATTAGGAACAATAAACCCTAAAAGTAATACTGTTAATACGTGTGTAAATAAGCCTAAACGTGCATCAAAAAAAGCTTTAAGTACAATGGGTAAAATACTTAATGGAACAATATATATATAATCTGAATTGTATTTTACAACCAATGTTTGTACCAATACCATTAAAAATATATTAAAAAAAATAAATATTACTTTTGTATTATTATTAAATATTTCTATCCTATTTTTCCATAAAAACAGTAATAGCATCAATAGTGCTAATGAAACTAACAACGTATATCCAAAAACAATCCAATTATAATTAGATGCTGTCCAAACCTTAGATTCAAACTCTTTTTTTAGGGAATTTAAAATGGCTAATTTTTTTCCTTCAACAATATCTCCTTTTAATATAATTAACTCACCATCAGATACTTTTCCTTTTGTATATGAAATATCGTTAATAGCGTCTTCTATTATTTTTTGTGTAAAATTAACATCATATTTTACATTAGTTTTTATAACTCCAGACAAAATGGTAAGCAATTGGTTTTGCCCAAAAGTATAAGAAGATTTACCAATATAATTTGAAATTATCAGAAAAACATCTTTAGATTTTAATAACTTATCAAAACGAATATTCTCTACTTGGTTTTGTTTTCTCAGAACAATAATTTCATTATTACTTACAACCTTATTTGAATTTGCAATATCTAAAAATCCTTTTTTATAAACTTTTTTTATGATTAATTTCCCTATCTTTTTTAGTTTAATTAATTCTTTTCTCCTGATAGAATCATTTGACTCTAAGGCTTTTATTTTTGTATTAAAAGATGTAATTACTTTATTTACAACCTTCTTATCATACTCAAAATATAATTTTGAATTGGCATTAATTTCTTTCTTTTCAATTTTAATTTCTTCTTCTGTTTTCTGTATTGCAAAATCAAAAGGAGCATATAAATTGGCATATTGCCATGGTTTACCTTTGCTAAAATCATACTTAAAATGCCCTCCTTTAGGAAACAAATAAACAATAGCTGCTGTTGTAATTAAAAACAGTAACACTTTAAATATAATGGTATTATTTTTGTATAATTTATTAATTATTTTGCTCATAAATTTTATCTAATGACAACAAATTTAACTAAAAAAAAGGATGATAAAAATTCATACTAAGTAATAAACCAAAAATTAATTAAAAATGGTATTTTTGCTACACACGTTAGAGTTAAAAAAAACATCAAAATATTATGAAAGAAGTAGTCATTGTATCAGTAGCAAGAACCCCTATTGGAAGTTTTTTAGGAAGCCTATCTTCAATTCCTGCTCCAAAATTAGGAGCTGTTGCTATTAAAGGAGCTTTAGAAAAAATAAATCTAAATCCTAATTTGATAGAAGAAGTTTTTATGGGAAATGTAATTTCTGCTGGTCTAGGACAAGCACCTGCACGTCAAGCAGCAATATTTGCTGGAATTCCTAATACCGTACCCTGTACTACCGTTAATAAAGTATGCTCTTCTGGTATGAAAGCAATTATGTTAGCAGCTCAAACCATTGCCTTAGGAGATGTGGCTATTGCTGTTGCTGGAGGAATGGAAAACATGAGTTTAATTCCTCACTATCATCATGCAAGAAAAGGAAATAAATTTGGTTCTATTAAAATGGAAGATGGTTTGCAAAAAGATGGTTTGGTTGATGCTTATGAGCAAGTAGCCATGGGGGTTTGTGCTGATGAATGTGCAGTTGAATATAACTTCTCTAGAGAAGACCAAGATAGAATAGCTATTGAATCTTATAATCGTTCTGCAAAAGCGTGGGCAACAGGTAAATATGCTGATGAAATTGTACCTGTAGAAATTCCTCAAAGACGAGGAGAACCTATTGTTTTTTCTGAAGATGAAGAGTTTAAAAACGTAAAAATAGAAAAAATACCTGGGCTACGTGCAGCTTTTACCAAAGAAGGAACCGTTACCGCTGCCAATGCTTCAACTATAAATGATGGTGGTGCAGCATTAATATTAATGTCTGCAGATAAAGCTAAAGAACTTAATCTTACACCCCTTGCTAAAATTAGAGGATATGCAGACGCAGCACAAGAACCAAAATGGTTTACTACTGCTCCTGCCAAAGCTTTACCAAAAGCCTTAGCAAAAGCAAATCTATCTATAGATGATGTAGACTATTTTGAATTAAACGAAGCCTTTGCTGTTGTTGGATTAGCAAATATGAAAATTTTAGGATTAACAGAAGATAAAGTAAACATAAACGGAGGAGCTGTTTCTTTAGGGCATCCTCTAGGAGTTTCTGGTGCAAGAATTATTATCGCACTAACCTCTATACTAAAGCAAAACAATGCAAAAATAGGTGCAGCAGGTATTTGTAACGGCGGCGGCGGTGCCAGTGCTATGGTTATTGAAAGAATTTAATTTATAAAAAACACAAATTTGTTTTACGGAATTTGCAACCTAAGTATTGTACCAGTACGTTTTGAACCGTCTGACACATCAGAAATGCTAAATCAACTATTATTTGGAGAACACTTTACTGTATTAGAGAAACAAAAACATTGGAGCAAGATACAATTAGCATTTGATAATTCTGAGGGGTTTATTGACAATAAACAATATGAAGAGCTTTCCAAAGAAACCTACCAACAAATTTCTAATAAAAATCCTATTTTTTCTGGTGAATTAATAGACTTTATTACCGATAATAAAAATCAACTAACTACCATTCTTATTGGAAGTACATTGCCTTTTTACAACAATAATCATTGTAATATAAACAATACCCATTTTTCTTATGATGGGAAAACATTTTCAAAAAAACTCTCAAAAGAAACAATCTTACAAACTGCTTTTTTATTTTTAAATTCTCCATTTTTATCAGGAGGAAAAACACCTTTTGGCATTGATAGTTCTGGTTTTACACAATTAGTTTATAAATTATGTGGCTACCCCATTTTACGAAAAGAAACTCAACAAGCAACTCAAGGAGAGTCCCTAAGTTTTATTGAAGAAAGTGAGCCAGGAGATTTAGCTTTTTTTGATGATGCAGAAGGAAATATTGTACATGTAGGTATAATTATGAAAGATTATTATATCATACACGCTTATGGAAAAGTACGGATTGATATTTTAGATCACAGCGGGATTTACAATATAGAAACCCAAAAGCATACACATAAATTACGAGTGATGAAAAAAATTATTTAATTTTTACTTCTGAATAATAAAAATTGTAGGACGTTTGTGTAAATCTGGCTGGTGATGTTTCCAATCTTTTATTGCAAAGGTTTTGATATACTCGGTAGGCAATGTAATATCTGCCGCAATACACAATCGTGTATTTGGTGTTAATGAAGCCTTTAATTCTGCAAACATTTTTTCATTTCTGTATGGGGTTTCTATAAAAATTTGTGATTGATTTTTATCCTTAGACAAACGCTCTAAATCTTTTACTGCTTTTTTTCTTTCAGGTTTACCAATAGGTAAATAACCATTAAATGCAAAATTTTGACCATTCATACCAGAACTCATCATTGCCATTAAAATAGATGATGGACCAACTAACGGAACAACTTGTACTCCTTTTTCATGTGCCATTTGCACTATTGTTGCTCCAGGGTCTGCCACTGCAGGAACACCTGCTTCAGATAATAACCCTACATTTTTTCCTTGTAAACAAGCATCAAGATAAGTTCTTGTCTCAATTTCTTCGGCGTATTTA
>CAZZPG010000120.1:0-6229 GCA_964655975.1 uncultured Flavobacteriaceae bacterium | reverse complement strand
GTACTCAAGGTGGGAATCGAACCCACACTCTCGAAAGAACTGGATTTTGAATCCAGCGCGTCTACCAATTCCGCCACTTGAGCATCTATATAGAATATAGTGCAAATTTAATAAATAATTTTAGTTTTCATTAAAAATAGCAGGCAAACTCCTAAAATAATTTCTATTTTTGTCACTAACAACAACACTAATATCTAAAAACACAACTAAATGCCTTTAAATCAATTACCACCAAAACTTTTTGCTTGTTCTCAAAGTAAAGAATTAGCAAAAAATATTGCTAAAAATTATGGCGTAAAACTTGGAAAAGTAAAAACAACTCATTTTAGTGATGGAGAATTTCAACCCGCTTTCGAAGAATCTGTAAGAGGAAGACGTATTTTTATTATTGGCTCCACCTTTCCTAGTGCAGATAATTTAATGGAAATGTTATTAATGTTAGATGCTGCAAAAAGAGCATCAGCAAGACATATTACTGCTGTTATTCCTTATTTTGGTTGGGCACGTCAAGACAGAAAAGACAAGCCAAGAGTTGCCATTGGTGCAAAATTAGTTGCCAATTTATTACAAGCAGCAGGAGCTACTAGAATTATGACTATGGATTTGCATGCAGATCAAATTCAAGGGTTTTTTGAAAAACCTGTAGACCATTTATATGCTTCTACTATCTTTTTACCCTATGTAAAATCATTACAATTAGAAAATTTAACCATTGCATCACCAGATATGGGAGGTTCTAAAAGAGCCTATGCCTACTCTAAGTACTTAGAATCTGATGTTGTTATTTGTTACAAACAACGTAAAAAAGCCAATATCATTTCTCATATGGAGTTAATTGGAGATGTAAAAGGCAAACACGTTATTTTGGTTGATGATATGATAGATACTGGTGGTACACTAGCACATGCAGCAAATTTAATGATGAAAAGAGGAGCTTTAAGCGTGCGAGCAGTTTGTACACACCCAGTACTTTCTGGTGGTGCTTATGAAAAAATAGAAAACTCTAGTTTAACAGAATTAATTGTATCAGATACTATTCCGTTAAAAAAGACAACATCTAAAATAAAAGTTGTAACTTGTGCCCCTTTATTTGCTGATGTGATGCATAAAGTTCAAGAGAATACATCTATTAGTGGACAATTTTTAATGTAAATAAATATAAACAAAAAACAAATAATGAAATCAATTACAATCAACGGATCTCAAAGAGAAAGCGTAGGTAAAGTAGCTACTAAAACCTTACGTAATGCTGGTCAGGTTCCTTGCGTTATGTACGGAGGAGACAAACCAGTGCACTTTTCTGCACCAGAATTAGCTTTTAAAAAGTTAGTATATACTCCAAACGTATACACGGCAACGATTGAGTTAGACGGAGTAAAATATGCTGCAATTTTACAAGACATTCAGTTTCACCCAGTAACTGACAGAATTTTACACGTAGATTTTTATCAATTATTTGATGATAAAGAAGTTACTATGAATATTCCTGTTGTATTAGTTGGAGATTCTCCAGGTGTTATGAATGGTGGTTCTTTACGTTTTCCAAAACGTAAATTAAGAGTAAAAGCATTACCAGGTAACTTACCAGACTTTTTTAATGCAGATATCTCTAAATTAAAAATAGGTAGTAAGTTATTCATTACAGAAATAGAAGCTAAAAATTGTACTTTTTTACATCCAGAAAATACGGTTGTTGTACAAGTTAGAACTTCTCGTAATGCTAGTGAAGATGAAGAAGCACCAGAAGAAACTACTGAAGGAACTGAAACAGCAGAAGCTACTCCAACAACAGAATAGTTTTTATAAAAACATATTTTTTAAAAAGCGTTACTCTTTGTAACGCTTTTTTATTTTTAGTACTTTAGCAATATGAATTTTCGTAATTTCTTTCTTAAATTATTCAGAACAAAACCCATTCAAAAAGAAACTACAATGAAAAAATTTTTAATCATTGGATTAGGAAATATAGGTGATAAATACACCAACACTCGCCATAATATTGGTTTTAAAATACTAGATACTCTTGCCAAAGAATACAATGCTATTTTTGAAACTAAAAAACTAGGTGATGTTGCTAAATTTAGATTTAAGGGACGGACTTTTATTTTACTAAAACCCTCTACCTATATGAATTTAAGTGGAAAAGCAGTAAAATATTATCTGCAAAAAGAAAAAATTGCTATTGAAAGTATTTTAGTTGTAACAGATGATTTGAATATTAATTTTGGTACAATTCGTATAAAAGCTAAAGGGAATGATGGTGGTCATAACGGATTGAAAGATATTCAAGAGAAACTAAATACCAACAAATACCCACGTTTTAGATTTGGTGTAGGTGCCAATTACTCTAAAGGAAGACAAGTAGATTTTGTGTTAAGCGAATGGACTAAAGAAGAAGAAAGTTTATTGATTGAACGCTTATCTATTGCAGAAAAAGTAATTATATCTTTTGGTACAGCTGGTTTAAATAATACGATGAATACTTTTAATGGGAAGTGAAAAAATTGAGACTACTATGCTCAATGACATAAGAATAAAGCCTTTTTCTGAATTTAAAAATTAAATAACACTTTTTTTAAAGCACTAGTTATCACCCGAAAACCATTCTGCAAAAGAAGTATCAGTTTCTTGTAGTTTTAAGGAAAATAGATTGATATGTTTTGGTAAATATTTTTGTATTTTTTTTGCAAAATCAATAATCATCATTTCGCTAGTGGGTTGGTAATCTACCAAAATAATATGATGCCCTCTTTTTGATAATTCTTTAGCTAGTTCTATATGAGGTGTGTTTTTGTTAAAGACGGTGGCATGATCAAATAAATCTACAATTTCCTCTTTTACAATTTTTTTTAAATCAGAAAAATCAATAACCATTCCGTATTTTACATTATTCTTATCATCAATTGGTGTTCCTACAACAGTTACCGAAAGTTTATAGCTGTGTCCATGTACATTTCTACACTTTCCATCATATCCGTATAAAGCGTGACCTGTTTCAAAATTAAATTGTTTGGTAATTCTAATGTTACTCATATCTTAAATAATAAGGTGCTATTTTTTAAATTTTTGCAAGGCATTTTTTGTAAATGCAGATAATACTAATTTTCCAGAAATTAGGGTTTTTTCTGCTAAAATAGTTTCCCAATTTTCTGTACCTACCCACAAGTTTTTTTTTATTTGTGTTAAAGCTTCGGGGTTATAAGATGCTAATTTAGTAGCAAAAAAATCTACTTCTGTGTCTAATTCTTTTGTAGTTTCAAAAACCTTAGCATACAATCCTTTCTCTTTTGCCCAATAGGCATTTTTCCATTCGGTAGCTGCCAAGGTTAGTTCTGATAAACCAGCAATACCTATTTTTCGTTCTACAGCAGGAGCAATAACAAAAGGGCCAATCCCAATCGTCAATTCAGATAATTTTATAGCAGCTTTGTTTGTTGCCAATACATAATCACAAGAGGCTAGTAAGCCTACACCTCCTCCTACGGCTTTTCCTTGAGCACGTCCAACAATTAATTTATTACAATTTCTCGTTGCATTAATAACATTGGCAAAACCAGTAAAAAATTGTTTTCCTTCTTCTAAGTTTGTAATAGTCATCAATTCTTCAAAAGAAGCACCAGCACAAAAGGCACGGTTGCCTTCGGATTTTAAAACAATAATAGCAACTTTATTGTTTGTGGAAAGCTTTTGGATTTCTTTGGTAAGTCTGTCTAATAATTCTTTTGGAAAGGAATTACTTGCAGGATGCCCAAACTCTACTATTGCCACTTTGTTTTGAATTTTGGTATATAAACTTCCGTTGACTCTATGTGTGGTCATATAAAAATATTTTTTTCAAAATTACTCTTTTTGGGTAAGGGGTAAAAATTTTTGTTTAAATTTTAGCACTAACGGAACTCCACGAGCAAGAATCCAAAGGGTAAAAGTAGTCCAAATAGCGTGTAATTTATAGTTATAAGCATCTAAAATAACTAGAGAGGGTATGAAAATAAAACTTGTTGATAGGATTAAAAGGTTTCGTAAGTATTTCATTTCACCCATTCCTTTAAACATTCCATCAAAAATAAAAGTGATGGCACATAGGGGTTGCATAACCAAAATAATCCAAAAAACAGCATAAAATTGTTCTAAGACTTCTTGTTCTTTGCTAAAAACACGTCCAATAGGATAATAAAAAATAAATCCAATTAGTGCTAATACTACCCCAGTAAGTACACCGTATTTGGTGAGTTTTTTACTGAGTTTAACCAATTTTGTATAGTTTTTTGCTCCTAATAATTTTCCTGAAAGAATGTTTCCAGCACTAGAATATCCATCAATCATAAAGGCTCCTAGAAACCAAATATTTAATCCTATTGTGTAAGCTGCAATGTATTCTTTTCCATAGGATGTAGCATAAGATGTTCCAAAATATAAAGCAGTATTTAAGGCAATAGTTCTTACAAAAAGGTTGAGAATCATTATATTTAATCTTTTAATTTCTGGATGAAAATGAATTGAAATGTTTAAAGAAATAGTTGTTTTTTTTAATAAAAAAACTACAGAAATAATTGCCATAGTAACTTGAGCAATTACACTTGCATAAGCAGCTCCTTTTATATGCATTGATGGTATTAATCCTTCTATTCCGTAAACAAAAGAAAAATCTAAAATAATGTTTATAACTGCTCCAATAATAGCAATTATCATTGGATAAAAAGTATTTTGTAAGCCTCTAAATGTTCCAAAAACAGCAAAAACAAAAAGTGAAAAAGGAAACCCAAATATTCTAATTTTATAATATTCAATACTGTATTCTAAAATGATACCTGAAGCATTGTAAAATTTAAAAATAGTTTCGGCAAATGGATATGTTGTTATTAAAATCAATAGACTTAATAAGATAATAATAAACATAGCTTGTGCTGGTAGTGTTTTAATATCATCTAATTTATTTGCTCCTACATATTGTGATACAATAGATGAAATTGCACTACGTGTTTGCCCAAAAACCCACACTAGCATAGAGATAAATGCCCCTACAATGCCTACTGCCGCTAAACTTTCTGTGGCATTTATATCTATATTACCAATAATTGCAGTATCTGTAATAGATAAAATGGGTTCTGCAATACCAGCAATTAATGCAGGAATTGCTAATTTATTAATATTTTTAAAGGTAAGTTCTTGGGGCATCTATATTTTATTCTTTAAAAAAGAAGAGCCAAAGGTAATAAGAATTTCTGTTTGAAATTGAGATGAGATATTCCATTTTTTTATTAGGATAAAAAAACTTAATAATTTATTTCTAGGAGGTTTATAAAAAATTGTATTATTGCAATAATTTACTCTCTCTAAAAACTTAAAAATTATGAAACACATTATTGTACCTATAGGATCTTCGGAAAATGCAGCAAATACATTACAATATGCTATTGATTTGGCTCAAGAAATTGGTGCTAAAGTTTTTGTTTTTAGAGCATATAATGTTAAGGAAAAGGCTGGAACTATGGTAAATATAAATAGCTTTATGCAACACGAAACAAAATTATACCTACGCTCTGTAGTAATGAATGTAGATACAAAAGGGGTAGACGTAAAATTAATATCAGCAAAAGGAAGCGTGCTTACTAGTATAAATGCAGTTAATAAAGAGTTGGGAATTGATTTAATTGTGGTAGGGCCAAAAAGTAATTCTGTTAAAGAAGAGGTTTTCTTAGGAAAGACCTCTGGAAGTATTGTAAAAAAAACAGAAATCCCTGTATTGATTGTGCCAAAAGGGTATCATTTTTCTCCATATAAAAAATCATTAATTGCTTTTAAATCTGGGATTATTTATAAAAAAGGAGTATTAAAACCGTTGCTTACCTTTTTAGATGTTTTTAAAACTACATCTAATTTATTATTGATAAAAACGCCTGGCTATAAAGAGGAAGATTTGGTTTTAGATGCTCATTTAGAAGCCATAAAAAACAAATTAACTATTACAGAAAATGCCACTACTTATCAAGGAGTTTTAGAGCATTTTCAATCTCACAGTCCAGATTTGTTATGTGTGTTTAGACGAAAAAGAGGTTTCTTTAAAAAATTGTGGGAGAAGACTGTTATTTTAAAAGAAGATTTTTATTGTACCATTCCTCTTTTAGTATTGAGTGGTAATGAGTAACTTTTAAGGGGGCATTAGTTCAGTTGGCTAGAACGTTACGCTGGCAGCGTAAAGGTCATCGGTTCGAATCCGATATGCTCCACA
>CAZZPG010000119.1:0-6362 GCA_964655975.1 uncultured Flavobacteriaceae bacterium | reverse complement strand
AGTGTCTTTAGGTGTAAGTATAATTTTAGAAAAATCTTTTCCTTCAGTTATCTTATAACTTAAATCATAAATTTTATGACTTAAATACATAGATGCCAAATGGTTAAAAAAATACTCAAAGCTTAACATTTCAAAATCTACTGACCTGTTCTCTTTTCCGACTTTCCTAATATTCTCTAATTGGATGATGTAATTTTTTTTTGACATAGGTTTACTTCTTGTACTAAACAATGCTTTTTTTTCTATAAACCCTGAAAAGTCAACAATTTTGTATAAATCTCCATTTTTTCTAACTACAGCTCTTAAATAAAATTTTTCTTGATGTCGTTCTAAAGCATAATCAGTAAGTATTGTCTTTAACATCTTATTATATTTATCCTCAATATTTAGGATTGTTATCTCATCTAATTCATAGATGTTTGGACTCATAAATATTGTGTCTTTTTGTTTTAGAAATTTATAATCTATTTCCATTTTTTTATAGGCTACATTTTGGATGAAAATTTTACCTTGAGTTTCATTTACTTCGAAAACCCCATTTTCATTACTAATTGAGTAATCCTCATTTGTTTTTATTGTAGCATATTGTATAGGTTCATTATTAATTTTATCCCAAAGTATATGGGTAGTAGTATTCTGTGCATACGTAAGCATAGTTATAAAAAATATGATGTAGACAGATTTATTTTCGAGATGTTTCATTTTATAAATTTTTTCACTCATTTTTATCTATTTTTAAATACTTATAAGGTAATTAAAATTTTCAAACAAGAAGTTATAAACTCTTACTTCAATAAAAAAGTTTTAATTTTAAACAAATAACAGTATAAAACTTATAATCTATAACCTGTTTTATATTTTTTGTTTTCAAAACAAAATAATCTATAGTAATTTGCATCATAATTAGAAGTGAAATTATAAAAAAGATAGATTTATGTGTGGAATTGTATGTGCATTTGACTTAAAAGAAAAATCAGAAATTTTAAGACCTCAAATATTAGAAATGTCTAAAAAAATCAGACATCGTGGTCCAGATTGGAGTGGAATTTATAGTAATGAAAAAGCGATTTTATCGCACGAGCGTTTAGCAATTGTAGATCCTGCATCAGGAAAACAACCTTTGTTTAACGAAGATAAAACCTTAGTTTTGGCTGCCAATGGCGAAATTTACAATCATAGAGAAATTAGAAAACAATTTAAAAAGAAATACAATTTCTTAACCAAATCTGATTGCGAAGTAATTTTAGCATTGTATCAAGAAAAAGGACACGGATTTTTAGATGAATTAAACGGAATTTTTGGTTTTGCTATTTATGATGTTAAAAATGATGAATATTTTGTTGCTAGAGACCACATGGGAATCATCCCTTTATATATCGGATGGGATGAAAACGGAACATTTTATGTTGCTTCTGAATTAAAAGCTTTAGAAGGAATCTGCAGTAAAATAGAATTATTCCCTCCAGGACACTATTTATCAAGTAAAGATGGTAAATTTAAACAATGGTATTCTAGAGATTGGATGGAATACAAAGCCGTAAAAGACAACCAAACCAGTATTGATGAGTTACACAATGCCTTAGAGGCTGCTGTACACCGACAATTAATGAGTGATGTTCCTTACGGGGTACTACTCTCTGGTGGATTAGACTCATCAGTAACCTCAGCAATCGCTAAAAAATATGCCCAAAAACGTATAGAATCTAATGATAAAACAGATGCTTGGTATCCTCAATTGCATTCCTTTTCCGTAGGATTAGAAGGCTCTCCAGATTTAGTTGCTGCACAATTGGTAGCAAACCATATTGGTACAATTCATCACGAAATAAAATTTACCATTCAAGAAGGTTTAGATGCTATTAAAGATGTAATTTATAACTTAGAAACCTATGACATTACTACTATTAGAGCTTCTACTCCTATGTATTTAATGGCAAGAGTTATTAAATCTATGGGAATAAAAATGGTGCTTTCTGGCGAAGGTGCAGACGAATTATTTGGAGGTTATTTGTATTTTCATAAAGCTCCCAATGCCGAAGAGTTCCACAAAGAAACCGTTAGAAAATTAGAGAAATTACATATGTACGATTGTTTACGTGCCAACAAATCTTTAGCTGCTTGGGGTATTGAAGGACGTGTGCCTTTTTTAGACAAAGAATTTATGGATGTAGCTATGAGAATAAACCCGCAAGATAAAATGATTAACGGAGAACGAATGGAAAAATGGGTGATTAGAAAAGCCTTTGAAAAATACTTGCCAAAAAGTATAGCTTGGAGACAAAAAGAACAATTCTCTGACGGAGTTGGCTACAGTTGGATTGATACGCTAAAAGAGATGGTAAACAAAGTCGTTACAGATGAACAATTGGCAAATGCCAAATATAAATTTCCTGTACAAACACCAACTTCAAAAGAAGAATTTTATTATCGCTCTATTTTTACAGAGCATTTTCCTAGCGATACTGCTGCATTATGTGTACCACAAGAACCCTCTATTGCTTGTAGCACAAAAATAGCATTAGAATGGGACGACAGTTTTAAAAACATGAATGACCCCTCTGGTAGAGCTATTAAAACTGTACACGAAAAGGCATATTAACTTTCTTTTTATTTCTATAATTTTAAAACCTCGCAAAAAGCAGCACTTTTTCTTTCATTTTAACAAAAAATCAGTAACAAAAATCTTGTTTTTAAGACGTTTTTAAATTTTTAAAAAATTTAAAATGATTAAAATTTAAAAAATCAAAATTAAGGGCGCTTTTAAGCTATCTAAACGATTAAAAAAAATAACAATTATTGATAAAATTAATTATCAATATTCACTTTTCTTTGTAAATACCAGTAAAATACTTAACTTTGAGAAAACAAATTACACCTTTTTAAGGTGTTTTTTTATGATAATAAAAACTTATAATTCTTAGACAATGAGCGAAGAAAAGAAACATAATTATTCTGCCGATAGTATTCAGGCCTTAGAAGGAATGGAGCATGTACGTATGCGTCCATCAATGTATATTGGAGATGTTGGTGTACGTGGATTACACCATTTAGTATATGAAGTAGTAGATAATTCTATTGATGAAGCCATGGGTGGTTTTTGTGACCAAATAGATGTAACAATAAACGAAGACGGTTCAATCACCACCAAAGATAACGGTCGTGGTATTCCCGTAGGGATTCATAAAAAAGAAGGCGTTTCTGCTCTTGAAGTAGTAATGACTAAGATTGGAGCTGGAGGTAAGTTTGATAAAGATTCTTATAAAGTTTCTGGAGGGCTACACGGTGTTGGTGTTTCGGTTGTAAACGCATTATCTATTCAGTTAACTGCAACAGTACACAAAGACGGTAAAATTTGGCAACAAGAATATTCGCAAGGAAAAACAAAATACCCTGTTAAAACTGTTGGAGAAACTGATTTTACAGGTACTGTAGTTACTTTTTTACCAGACCCAGTAATTTTTACACAAACTACCGAGTATAATTATGATACGTTGGCGGCTCGTTTGCGTGAACTATCATATCTTAATAAAGGAATTACCATTACCATTACAGACAAACGTAATCAAGATGATGAAGGTAATGATATTTTTGAAACTTTTTATAGCACAGAAGGATTATCAGAATTCATTAAATATTTAGATAGTACAAGAGAGCAATTAACTGCCAATGTAATTTCTATGGAAGGAGAGAAAAACGGAATTCCAGTAGAAGTTGCTATGGTCTATAACACATCATATTCAGAAAACCTACACTCATATGTAAACAATATTAATACACACGAAGGAGGAACTCATTTATCTGGATTTAGAAGAGGATTAACAGGTACATTAAAAAAATATGCTGAAAATTCAGGTTTACTAAAAAATGTAAAATTTGAAATAGCAGGTGATGATTTCCGTGAAGGATTAACTGCCATTATTTCTGTAAAAGTAGCAGAACCACAATTTGAAGGACAAACTAAAACAAAATTAGGAAATAGAGAAGTATCTGCTGCCGTATCACAATCTGTTTCTGAAATGCTAACCAATTACTTAGAAGAAAATCCTAACGATGCAAAAATCATTGTTCAAAAAGTAATTTTAGCTGCACAAGCACGTCATGCAGCACGTAAAGCCCGTGAAATGGTGCAACGTAAAACAGTAATGAGTATTGGTGGTTTACCTGGTAAATTATCTGACTGTTCAGAAACAGACCCAGAACAATGTGAAATTTTCTTAGTTGAGGGAGACTCAGCAGGAGGTACAGCAAAACAGGGTAGAGATCGTAATTTTCAAGCAATTCTTCCACTACGTGGAAAGATTTTAAATGTAGAAAAGGCAATGCAACACAAAGTTTTTGAAAATGAAGAAATCAAAAACATGTTTACTGCCTTAGGAGTATCTATCGGAACAGAAGAAGACCCAAGAGCCTTAAACCTATCAAAAGTTCGCTACCACAAAGTAGTTATTATGTGTGATGCCGATGTAGATGGAAGCCATATTGCTACCTTAATATTAACATTCTTCTTTAGATATATGAAAGAAATGGTAGAACAAGGCTATATCTATATTGCTACACCACCTTTATACTTAGTTAAAAAAGGGCAGAAAAAAGAATACGCTTGGGATGACAACCAACGAGATTTAATTGCTCAAAAAATGGGAGGTAACGTTACCATACAACGTTATAAAGGTCTTGGAGAGATGAATGCTCAACAATTATGGGATACTACTATGAATCCAGAATTTAGAACCTTACGTCAAGTAATTATTGATAGTCCTACAGAAGCAGACAGAGTATTCTCTATGCTAATGGGAGATGAGGTTCCTCCTCGTAGAGAATTTATAGAAAAAAATGCTAAGTATGCTAATATTGACGCCTAATACATAACTAAAAGTAGCCTTCTTTTAATTAAGATAGGCTCTTTTTAGTCAGGAAAAACTCGTACTTTTTAAATTTTGTTGATAGTTAATGTATTAAAAACATCCTGTTTCTAAAAAAAAATAACCCCTTTGTATCCAATAAGATAAATTTCTTGAAATAAAAGTATGAGTTTGCCCTTACTTTTTTAGTACTTTTCCTCTTTATTTTCAATAAATTACAGTACTTTTGTACTACATTAATTTTATCACAATTAAATACAAAATATATGAAAATTACAGTTGTAGGAGCAGGTGCTGTTGGTGCAAGTTGTACGGAGTACATTGCTATTAAAAACTTCGCATCAGAAGTTGTTATTTTAGATATTAAAGAAGGTTTTGCTGAAGGAAAAGCTATGGACTTAATGCAAACTGCTTCTTTAAATGGGTTTGATACAAAAATTACAGGAACTACTAATGATTATAGAAAAACTGCTAATTCTAATATCTGTGTAATTACTTCAGGAATTCCAAGAAAACCAGGAATGACAAGAGAAGAATTAATAGGAATTAATGCAGGAATTGTAAAAAGTGTTTCTGCAAATTTAATAAAACACTCTCCTAACACAATTATTATTGTTGTTTCTAATCCTATGGATACCATGACTTATTTGGTGCACAAAACTACTGGATTACCAAAAAATAGAATTATAGGTATGGGTGGTGCATTAGATTCTGCCCGTTTTAAATACAGATTGGCAGAAGCTTTAGATGCTCCAATTTCTGATATTGACGGAATAGTAATTGGAGGTCACTCAGACAAAGGAATGGTGCCTTTAACAAGATTAGCAACAAGAAATTCTGTACCTGTTTCTGAGTTTATCTCTAAAGAAAGATTAGAACAAGTTTTACAAGACACCAAGGTAGGTGGAGCTACCTTAACAGGTTTATTAGGCACTTCTGCTTGGTATGCACCTGGTGCTGCTGTTTCTGGTTTAGTGCAAGCTATTGCTTGTGACCAAAAGAAAATATTTCCTTGTTCCACTTTATTAGAGGGCGAATATGGTTTAACCAATTTATGTATTGGCGTACCTGTTGTGTTAGGTAAAAATGGAATAGAAAAAATAGTGGAAATCAACTTAAGTGATACAGAAAAAACTCATTTAACAGAATCTGCTACTGGTGTACAAAAAACTAACGGATTGTTGGATTTGTAAAACCTTCTAAATTTAGAAAATCTCACAAGTTTTTAAAACCTGTGAGATTTTTTTTATTTTAAGACAATCCAGAAATTACTCCATTATTATCAATACTCATTCCTTCGGATGCTGGATGTGCTGAGATATAATCACTCAGTAGTGAGGAAAGTGAAATATGAATAAGTTACATTAACTTAGTTTAATCATTAAACATATTTAAAACCTGAATTCGATTAATAAAATCTACTTATTAATTTAGCTTCCATATAATTGATTTTGTGTAATAGGATTGTGTTTAATCATTTTAACAATAGTATTGTGCCAT
>CAZZPG010000118.1:0-6370 GCA_964655975.1 uncultured Flavobacteriaceae bacterium | reverse complement strand
TTCAATGACTAAATCATCAATCAGTACACCTTCTGCATTAATAAATGTACTAGTAAAAAATTTAAACCTAAAAGTAATATTAGGCTCATTTGTAAAAGAAGCTAAATCATAACTATATTCATGTAAAGTAGCATTTGTATTGCCTAATACGTTTGCATTTCCACCAAATCCTGTCCATTGTTTTCCTGGTAGAGTTGATCTATTAAAAATATCTATGGTTGCACTACTATTATACCAGTTTGGGTCAGAAGCATTTCCTAAAATACTCCAACTTGTTCCATCGGTAGAGTATTCTACCACCATATAATCCCAATTAGTACCTATATCAAATCCCATTTGAAATTTTAAAATAGGGTTTGTTATGGTTGATAAATTGTAGCAGTTGGTATAAAGATACCCAATGGTATTGTTTGGATAGTTACCTGTCAATTTTGTTACATAGGCTTTTCCTGTGGTAGTTAATGAGTTTTTATATGGGGTTCCTAATTCCGAAAATGTAGCATTAGTTTTTTCTACTAGCAAAGCGTCTGTTGGATTTTCAAAAGAATTAATTGTTATTGGAGAGATACTTGAATTATTAATAGTAAAATATGAAGTTTCACTATTATTTGAAGAATAAGCATCATTTAGTATTGAAGCAGTAATATTTAAATTATGTTTTTCAAGATAATCAACATTTGTTAAAGGAATAGAAATAGTGGTTGTAGCTTCAGAATTTAATGTTCCATTCCAAGTAAAATTATTATTAACACCATCTATCGTGTAGTTTATAGAAACTGAGTTAATTGTATTTGTTCCTAGGTTTTTTATGGTAATTTGAGCTGTATTTTCATTGCATATTAATACAGGAGAACTTATTGAAAGTAAACGAATACCATTTGTTGGCAATATTTGTGGAATATCAGAGGAAAATATTCCTCTCCCAAATGTTGCAGCAAATATTTTTGCATCATCTTCATTAATTTCAAGGTCTTTAATAGCTACATTTGGCAAATTATTGTCAAAAGGAGTCCAATTAGGTGAGTCATCATTTAAATAATATACTCCTAAAGTAGTTCCTATATATACAGTATTTTTACCACTTTTATTATGGTGTTTAATAACTAATTTACTGTCTAGAGGGAGATTGTTGGTAATGTTAGTAAAAGTGGGGGATGAACTTAGTATATTTGTAGATTTATAAACCCCTAAATTTGTAACAACCCATGCAATGTTAGAATCATTATTACTAATTTCAATACCATTAATTGTTTCTCCTAGGGTTGAGATATTGGTAAAGTTAACTCCCTTATCTGTACTTCTAAATAAACTTCCAAGTCTAGAAACATAAATATTATTATTATCATTATTATCAATCTCTATATTAAATAAATCTCCACAAAAACTATGATTAGATATTTTAGACCAATTATTATTAACTAATTTATATAGTTGGCTATATCCAGCATAAATTTCACCAGAATTATTTGATGCTATTGGAGTTACCCATCTGCCTCCAGTATCACCAGCAGATACTTCGTTAGAAGGAGCATTGATGATTTTATTTATTGTTACTCCACCATTATTTGTTTTGTATAATAGAGTTCCATATTGTGTAAACCCATAATAAGTGTTTTGTTCATTTCCACTAACAGTACAATCCATCCCGTCAGCACCATGGTAGTTGTTCCATTTATTATTATTATAAGCGTAGCCTCCATTATCTTGTAGCCCTCCAACAATATTTTCAGAATTTTTTTGAGAAACAGATATTTTATAAAACTGACCTATTGCAAGATTTCTTGTAAGGTTTGTAAAATTTGTTCCTAAGTTTTCAGAGCGATATATACCTCCGTCTGTACCCGCAAAAAAGTTTCCATTAAAGAATCTCATAAAATGAATATCACCATGTGTATATGAGTCTTCTTTGGGAGCACTCCAACTATTCATTCTAGAAAAATTACCTCCCCCATTTATTGATTTCCAAATATTCAATACCCCAACATATACTATGTTTTCATTTGTGTCTGAAACTGTGAGAGCCATATCAAACCAAGATTGTTTACTTACAAAAATATCAGCTGTTTCTGCTGTCTTTATAAAAGTTACCCCGCTATTTCTAGATTTATAAATTCCGTTAAAATCATTAGAAGTATTAGAACTAAGCATATAAAGAATAGCTGGGTTTGCAGGTGTAACTTCTATAGCTAATCTAGAAGAATTAGATAAATTATTATGAACAAAAATATTACTAAATGTTTCGCCATGGTTTGTAGATTTATAAAAACCATTTCTACTAACAGCATACCACGTACTTGAATCATTTGGTTTCATTTTTAGATCTTTCATGTTTATATTATTTAATTTTCTAGACCAATTTCCTCCACCATCAGTAGATTTATATATTCCTCTATTTGTGGCAAGAAGTAGTGTGTTTGGACTGTTTGGGAATATATAAATATCAGACATAGATGTAGGATTACCAATTAAAGCACCTGTTCTATTCCATGTAGTACCACCATCTGTAGATTTCCATACACCAACAGAGAAACTATTACCTCCATCATCATCTCCTGTGGCTATATAAATAATATTAGAATTTGAGGGGTCAATTGCAATTGCAGATACGCCAATTTGTGGTAAATAATCTGTCAAAGGAGTCCAATTAACACCTGCGTCAGTAGATTTCCAAATACCACCAGCAGGGGCCCCAATATAGTAGGTGTTTGAATTATTTGGATCAACAATAAAGGTATTAACTCTTCCTTTTCCAGGAGACCATGAAGCAGTATTTGTGTAAGAATAAGGGCCTAAAGACTCCCAGTTGCTATCATCAGTTGTGGTCATTGTTGTATTCATCTTATTTTTAGTTTCCCATGCTTCCCATAAACTGGAAGCAGGAGTAATTGTTCCATCTTTTTTTGTATAAAAACTCCAATGATATTTCCATCTTTCAAAAGGTTTTAGGCCACTTCCTTTTTTATTTTTATCAATAGTTTTAAAATAATCTTCAGCAGGTTTTGAAATTTCTTCTAATGTTAGTGATTTGTTAGGGTTTTTATTTAATTTCATCCAAGGAGCTTGATTTTGTAAAGCCTGAGAAAACCCTAAAAAAGGAATCAACAAATAGAGTATAAATGTAATTTTTTTCATAATTTAAGTTATGTTTTTTTGTGAAAAAAAAATTTGCTGCGAACAGAATAATTTATTAGCAAATAAAATAACATTTTTTTATTTAATTCTAAAATATTGTAAAAATTATACAACTATTTATTTTGTATGTTTGGGTTAATTAATTAGAAATAAAATTATCAATTCTTAGTCTATTTTGTCTTTATTTTGAGTTTTTTTTGGTTTTTCTCCTTTTTTAATTTTAATGGTGAGCTTATTTGTTTTTTTATCCAAATTCATTAAAATTGTATCACCTTCTTTAAGTTTAGAATTTACAATTTCTTCTGCTAAAGCATCTTCAATATATTTTTGAATAGCACGTTTTAGAGGCCTTGCCCCATATTTTTTATCAAAACCTTTATCTGCAATATAATCTTTTGCTTTTTCGCTTAGTTTAAGTGTATACCCTAAATCTGCAATACGGTGTAATAATTTGTCTAACTCAATATCAATAATTTTATGAATATCTTCTCTTTCTAAAGAGTTAAATATAATTACATCATCAATTCTGTTTAAAAATTCTGGTGCAAATGTTTTTTTCAATGCACTTTCTATAATACTTTTTGCATGATTATCTGCTTGTGCTTTTTTAGAACTTGTGCCAAAACCCACTCCAACACCAAAATCTTTTAATTGACGAGCACCAATATTAGAAGTCATAATAATAATAGTGTTTCTAAAATCAATTTTACGACCTAAACTATCGGTAATAAAGCCATCATCTAAAATTTGAAGCATCATGTTAAATACATCTGGATGTGCTTTTTCAATTTCATCTAATAAAACAACTGCATACGGTTTTCTGCGTACTTTTTCTGTTAATTGCCCACCTTCTTCGTAACCAACATACCCTGGAGGTGCACCAATTAAACGAGAAATGGCAAATTTTTCCATATACTCACTCATGTCTACTCTAATTAACGATTCTTCTGAATCAAATAACTCTTTTGCCAATACTTTTGCCAACTGTGTTTTTCCAACACCAGTTGAGCCTAAGAAAATGAAAGAACCAATAGGCTTGTTAGGGTCTTTTAAACCAACTCTATTACGTTGTATGGCTTTTACCACCTTGGTAACTGCTTCATCTTGACCAATTACTTTTCCTTTAATAAGGTTTGGTAATTCAGCTAAACGGTTACTTTCTGCTTCGGCAACTCTATTTACAGGAATCCCCGTCATCATAGAAACTACTTCGGCAACATTATCTTCTGTAACAATTTGCTTATTTAATTTAGAATCTTCCTCCCATTGTTTTTGGGCAGAATGTAAAGCAGCTTCTATATTTTTTTCATCATCACGTAATTTGGCTGCTTCCTCATATTTTTGTCCATTTACAGCGTTTGTTTTTTTACTTCGGATGATTTCTAATTGAGCTTCTAATTCTAACACTTGTTTAGGAACCACAATATTGATAATATGAATGCGAGAGCCAGCTTCATCTAAAGCGTCTATTGCTTTGTCGGGTAAATATCTGTCTGTCATATATCTACTGGTTAATTTTACACAGGCCTCAATGGCATCATTTGTATAAGAAACGTTGTGATGTTCTTCGTATTTTTCTTTGATGTTTTGTAAAATTTGTATGGTTTCTTCAATAGAAGTAGGTTCTACAATTACTTTTTGAAAACGACGTTCTAAAGCTCCGTCTTTTTCTATATTGGTTCTAAATTCATCTAATGTAGTTGCTCCAATACATTGAATTTCTCCACGTGCCAAAGCAGGTTTTAACATGTTTGATGCGTCTAAAGAGCCTGTAGCACCACCTGCACCAACAATGGTGTGTATTTCATCGATAAAAAGAATAATATCTTCATTTTTTTCTAATTCATTCATCAATGCTTTCATACGTTCTTCAAACTGACCACGGTACTTTGTGCCTGCTACCAAACTCGCTAAATCTAATGAAACAATACGTTTATCAAATAAAATTCTTGATACTTTCCTGTTTACAATGCGTAATGCTAGCCCTTCTGCAATGGCAGATTTACCAACACCAGGTTCTCCAATTAACATCGGGTTGTTCTTTTTTCTTCTACTTAAAATTTGAGAAACACGTTCAATTTCTTTGTGTCTTCCTACTACAGGGTCTAATTTTCCTGCAAAAGCCAAATCGGTTAAATCTCTACCAAAATTATCTAAAACAGGTGTTTTAGATTTTTTTTGTACTTTCCCTTTAGAAGAAGATTGCCCAAAAGGATTTGCTTTTTCTTCAGAGAAATCATCATTAGACTGCATTTCTGAAGTTGGGCTTTCGGTAAAATCTACATCATTAGTATGTAATTGTTTGTATAACATTTTTACATTATCATAATTTACGTTATATTTTTGTAGTAATTTTGTTGTAGGATCATTCTCATTCCTTAGAATACATAACAAAAGATGTGCAGTATTAATAGCTTTACTTTGATATAGTTTGGCTTCTAAAAACGTGGTTTTTAATACTTTTTCTGCTTGTCTAGTTAAATGTGGTTTTTTTTTTGAATTACCAACTTTAATAGGTGAATTAACTGGGTTTAAGCGTTCTATTTTCTTACGAATTAAACTTAAATCTATTTCAATTGTTGTTAAAATATCAATAGCTTTTCCTTCTCCTTTTTTAATTAACCCTAATAATAAATGTTCTGTTCCGATAAAATCATGCCCTAACCTAAAGGCTTCCTCTTTACTAAAAGTAATTACATCTCTAACTTTTGGCGAAAAATTATAGTTCATATTTATTGCTCTATTTTATGTAAAAATAATTCATTTTTTTGAAAAAAAGTTAAAAAAATGTTTAAAAAGGAATAAAAAAAAGCAACTGTTAAAAACTTAAGTAAAATGTTAATAACTATAAAGAAAACTAATAAAAAAATATTTGTCAAAAGTAAGAGAAATAGTATCTTGCCTTGTTTTAAAAAATCTTCCATTTTTATAGATGGTTGGGAGTGAATTTTATATTGAATAGAATTCACTTTTTTACATAATAATAAACTTATAAAATATATAGTATATGGCAAACGGAGAAAAGGTAATTCCTATTAACATTGAAGAGCAAATGAAATCTGCGTACATTGATTATTCAATGTCTGTAATTGTTTCAAGAGCTTTACCAGATGTAAGAGACGGTTTAAAACCTGTGCATAGAAGGGTTTTATACGGTATGCATGAGTTAGGAATTAAAGCTACGGGAGCATATAAAAAATCAGCAAGAATTGTTGGAGAAGTATTAGGAAAGTATCAT
>CAZZPG010000117.1:0-6380 GCA_964655975.1 uncultured Flavobacteriaceae bacterium | reverse complement strand
GCAGGATTTTCTTCTATTTCTTGTTTCAAACGTTCTTCAAAAGCTTGTGTAGGCAGTTGAATTAATTTCATCAACTGTATTTGTTGAGGAGATAATTTTTGAAGTAATTTGTATTGTAGGTTTTGTTTTAACATAGAATTTAAAGATACGAAAAGTATTGGAATTTAAAATTCGGCATTTTGTGGGGTTCTTGGAAACGGAATAACATCTCTTATATTACCCATTCCTGTAGTAAATTGTACTAAACGTTCAAAGCCTAAACCAAAACCAGAGTGTATTGCTGTACCAAATTTACGGGTATCTAAATACCACCATAATTCTTTTTTATCAATACCAAGTGCTTCCATTTTTTCTTGTAAAACTTCTAAACGTTCTTCACGTTGAGAGCCTCCAACAATTTCTCCAATTCCTGGAAATAATACATCCATGGCTCTTACTGTTTTACCATCTTCATTTAATCGCATATAAAAAGCTTTAATGGTTGCTGGATAATCAAATAAAATCACTGGGCATTTAAAGTGTTTTTCTACTAGAAATCGTTCGTGCTCAGATTGTAAATCTGCTCCCCACTCATTAATAGGGTATTGAAATTTTTTCTTTTTATTGGGTTTACAATTGCGTAAAATATCTATAGCTTCTGTGTAGCTTACACGTTTAAAGTTGTTTTCTACTACAAAATGCAATTTCTCTAGCAAACTCATGTTACTACGTTGTGCTTGTGGTTTGCTTTTTTCTTCTTGTGCCAAACGTTGGTCTAGAAAAGCTAAATCATCTTTACAATGGGTTAAAATATATTTTATGACAGATTTGATAAAATCTTCGGATAAATCCATATTTGCATCTAAATCATTAAAAGCAACTTCAGGTTCAATCATCCAAAATTCTGCTAAATGACGGGTTGTATTAGAGTTTTCTGCTCTAAAGGTGGGGCCAAAAGTATATACTTTACCTAATGCCATCGCATAAGTTTCTGCTTCTAACTGACCTGATACGGTTAGGTTGGTTTCCTTTCCAAAAAAATCTTTGGTAAAATCTATATTTCCATCTTTATCTGTAGTGGCTTTGTTTATCTCAAAATTGGTTACATGAAACATTTCTCCTGCTCCTTCTGCATCAGAACCAGTAATTATTGGAGTGGTAACGTAGTTAAATCCATTTTCTTGAAAATATTTGTGTACTGCAAAAGATAAGGTAGATCGTACTCTCATTACTGCACTAAAGGTATTGGTTCTTATACGTAAATGAGCATTTTCTCTTAAAAATTCAAAACTGTGTTTTTTGGGTTGGATTGGATATTCATCTGGGTTAGAGTCTCCTAATATTTCTAATTTGGTTACCTTAATTTCTACAGTTTGCCCTTTTCCTTGGCTTTCTTCTAAAGTTCCTAGAATACTTACAGCAGCTCCTGTGGTAATGCGCTTTAGTAAATTTTCATCTGTATGTTCAAAATCTACTACACATTGTATGTTTTTTATGGTAGAGCCGTCATTTAATGCTATAAAACGGTTACTTCTAAAGGTTCTAATCCATCCTTTTATGGATACCTTTTGTAAAAACTTGTGTGATAATAATAAATCTTTTACACTGCTATTTCTCATTTTTAAAATATAAAAAGCCAGTAAGTGGCAAATTGAAATGCAAAGATACTTTTTTAGTAGAAAATAGGCATAGATTTTTACAGAGAGATAATTTTAATTTATTCTTGGTTAAAAATTAATTTGGTTATTTTTATTTAAGACTTATACTCTTTCTCATAAATATATCATTCAAAATATGATAATTAAAATTGGTTTTGTTTGCTAGTTTCTATTGTATAATTATCTTTTGAGTTATTTTTTTTCTTTTTGTGGGATTATTTTTATACTTGGTTCTTTAAATACTTTTTTATTAGAGATTTTACGTTCAAAAGTAAGTAGTAGAGAGGGTAATAAAATAAGGTTTGAAACCATAGCAAATAATAAAGTAATAGAAACCAATCCACCTAAAGCAATAGTGCCACCAAAACTAGAAATGGTAAATACTAAAAAACCAAAAAACAATACAATAGAGGTATAAAACATACTTACGCCTGTTTCTCTAAGTGCTTTATAAACAGATTTTCTAATTTTCCAATTATTATCTTGTAGTTCTTGTCTATATTTTGCCAAAAAATGAATGGTATCATCTACCGAAATACCAAAAGCAATACTAAATACTAAAATGGTTGATGGTTTTATAGGAATCCCAAAGAAACCCATTAATCCTGCAGTTAATAGCAGGGGTAGTATATTTGGCACTAAAGAAATTAAAATCATTTCTAAAGAGCGAAACATCCATGCCATAAATAAAGAAATTAATAATATGGCAAGTGATAAGGAAATAACTAAATTTTTAATTAAATAATTAGTCCCTTTTATAAATACCAATGCTTTACCTGTAAGTGAAACTTCATACTTATCTTTTGGAAATTCTTTTTTAACAACTGCTTCTAAACGATCTTGAATTTGATCCATTTTTTCTGTACCTACATCTTTCATAAAGGTGGTAATTCTTGCATATCTACCTGTAGAATCTACAAAATTCTTTAACATATTAGAGTTGTTTTTAGAGTTTTTGGTGTAAGCAAAAATATGGCTCTTCTCTTGTCCTGTAGGTAATTGATAATATTTTGGCTTTCCATTATAATAAGCCTGTTTAGTGTATTTTACCAAATTGATAATAGAAACTGATTTAGATAATTCTGGAAATGATTCTATAATCTCATTAATTTTATCCATCCTTTTTAAGGTAGATAATTTCATTACACCCTTTTCTTTTTTAGTATCAATCAAAATCTCTAAAGGCATTATCCCTCCAAATTCATTTTCAAAAAACTTAATGTCTTTGTAAAATTGTTTACTCTTTGGCATATCTTCAATTAAACTACCAGATACTTTAATCTGATAGATACCAATAATTCCAAAAATAATAACCAAAACAGTGGTTATATAAACAGCAATTCTTTTATTACGCACTACATTTTCCATCCAAGAAACCACATTGTCTATCCATTTTTTTTCTAAATGATTTAAATGTTTTTTCTTTGGAAGAGGCATAAAACTGTACATAACAGGAATAATCAATAAGGCCAAAATAAAAATACTAATAATGTTGATTGATGCCAAAATACCAAACTCACGTAATAATTGACTTTTTACAAAAATAAATGTGGCAAAACCAGATGCAGTAGTAATATTGGTCATTAAAGTAGCATTACCAACTTTAGAGATTACACGTTGTAATGCCTTTGCTTGGTTTTGATGTTTTTTTACTTCTTGTTGATATTTATTAATTAAGAAAACTGCATTTGGCACTCCAATAACAATAATTAAGGGAGGAATTAAAGCCGTTAATACAGTAATTTCATACCCTAACAAACCAATAAAACCAAATGCCCAAACTACCCCTATAATTACTACAAAAAGTGTAATAAATGTAGCTCTATATGAACGGAAAAAGAAGAAGAAAATAAGTGCAGTAACTAATAGTGCTCCTAAAACAAATGTGCCTATTTCATCTTGAATATTCTGAGAATTGATAGTTCTTATATATGGCATCCCAGAAATATGAACATCTAAATTGTTTTCTTTTTCAAATTGTTTTACTGATGGTATTAAGTGTTTACGTATAAACTTAATTCTTTCTGGTGTATTTACAATTGCTTTATTTATGTAAATAGCTGTTTGTACTGTTCCTGTTTTTTTATTAAAAAGTAAATTATCATAAAATGGCAATTTTTCAAAAAGTTGCTTTTTAATATCTAAAATTTCTTTTGTCTTTGTTGGTTTTTCTTTAAACAGTGGCTCTATAATAAACTTTCTGTTTTTAGTATCTTTTTTTAGTTTTTGAACATCTGCAATAGAGATAGTAAAATCAACATTTTTAATAGAATTAAAAGATTTTGCTAAATCATTCCATGCATTAAATTTTTTGGGGGTAAAAAGTGTAGAATCTTTTACTCCAAGTAAAATTAAAGTACTTTCTTCTCCAAAAATTTCTAAAAATTTATTGTATTGTATATTGGCTTGGTGGTCTTCTGGTAATAAGTTGGCCTCTGTATATGAAAACTTCATATACTGCATTTGAAAGGATAAAAATACTGTAACTCCTGCTATTGCGAACAATACCAAGTATCTATTTCTTAGTATAATTCCTGCGACTTTAGTCCAAAAGCTCATTTTATTTTTTTTATAAAGATGTTTAATTGATATAAAAAATATTCTTTAATTTTTAAAAAGGGTATTAAACCGTCATAATTTCTTTTTCTTTTACAGAAAATTTATCCTCTACGTCTTTTACAAAAGAATCTGTAAGTTTTTGAATATCTGCTTCTGTATTTTTTTTCATATCATCAGAAACATCTATTTTTTTAATATCATTATTGGCATCTTTACGTGCATTTCTAATACCAATTTTTGCATGTTCTGCTTCTGCTTTTGCTTGTTTTACTAAGTCTTTTCTACGCTCTTCTGTAAGAGGTGGTACGTTAATAATAATATTTTCTCCATTATTCATAGGATTAAATCCAAGATTTGCAATCATAATGGCTTTTTCTATTTCTTGAAGCATACTTTTTTCCCATGGTTGAATACTTATGGTTCTAGCATCTGGTGTATTTACATTAGCTACTTGACTTAATGCTGTTTGTGCCCCATAATAATCTACCATTACGTTAGATAACATGGCAGGTGTTGCTTTTCCTGCTCTAATGGTACGTAATTCTTTAACTAAATGTTCTATAGCATTTTGCATTGCCTCCTTGGCGGTGTCTAAAACAAATTCAAGTTCTTCATTCATCTTATTTTATTTTTCTAATTTATTGGCTAATTATCAACAATTGTTCCAATTTTATCTCCAGAGAGTAATTTTAGTAAATTTCCATTGGTATTCATGTCAAAAACTATAATTGGTAATTTGTTTTCTTGACTCAGAGTAAATGCTGTGGTATCCATTACTTTTAAGCCTTTTTTTAATACATCATCAAAAGTTAAGGTATCAAATTTTGTAGCATTTTTGTCTTTTTCTGGGTCTGAGGTATAAATACCATCTACACGTGTTCCTTTTAAAATAACGTCTGCTTCAATTTCTATGGCACGTAATACTGCAGCAGAATCTGTTGTAAAATATGGATTTCCTGTTCCTCCTCCAAAAATAACGACACGTCCTTTTTCTAAATGACGCATTGCTTTTCTTCGGATAAAAGGTTCGGCAACTTCGTTAATTTTAATAGCTGTTTGTAAGCGAGTAGGTACACCTTCATTTTCTAAAGCGCTTTGTAATGCGAGTCCGTTTATTACAGTGGCAAGCATACCCATATGGTCTCCTTGCACTCTATCCATTCCATTACTTGCACCCGCAACACCTCTAAAAATATTTCCTCCACCAATAACAATGGCAACTTCAATTCCTTTATCTATTACTTGTTTTATTTCTTGTGCGTATTCTGATAAACGTTTAGGGTCAATTCCGTAGTGTCTTTCGCCCATTAAGGCTTCTCCACTTAGTTTTAAAAGTATTCTTTTGTATTGCATTATTTTATTAAAGTTTAGCAAATATAATCATTTGGTTTTATCGTGTAAAGAAAATTACTGATGAAAATTTGATATGGTAAAAATAAGAAATCTTATGTTTTTTAAAATTATTAAGTAAAGGAACGAGATGTGCGATTTAATTAAAAAAATTACTACTACTTTTTCTTAGAATTTATTATCTTCGTAGATTAAGTTAAAAAGAAGTCAAATGAAGCAACCAAATATAATAGAACAATTAGGCTTTGATAGAGCCACTTCTGTTAATTTGGATTCATCAAATTTATCCGAAAGTCAATTATTAACTATTGAGAAAGTTGAAAAATTTGGGATAGATTCTGTTTATTTTTGTACTGACAACCTAAACAATAGTCATCCAGCGGTTTTTTTAAAAAAAGTTGCCTCTTTTGATATTGAGACATTAAAAACCATATCAAACACTCATAAAAAAATATGGAACTATAAAAAGGTAGTTTTTCTATATGTTTATTCAGATACTGAAATCCGTATTTATAATTGTGCTGAAAAACCTCTGATTATTTCAAGTGAAAAATTCGATTACCAAAAAGAACTAAAAAAACTTGAAATAAAATCCTATAAGTTATCTGATAAAGAAAAATTAGAAGAATTAAACAACCTTTTCTCTTCCATTGCAATAGACACAGGAATTATTTGGACAATTGAAGAGGCTGAATTAATTAGAAAAAAAATAAATCTACAAAGAAGAGTTGATAAATATCTTGTAGAAAGTTTAATTAGAACAGCAAAACAACTTCAAGATGAAGGTTTAGAAATTGATTTTATTCATAAAATCATAATGCGTTCATTGTTTTT
>CAZZPG010000116.1:0-6445 GCA_964655975.1 uncultured Flavobacteriaceae bacterium | reverse complement strand
CTCCTATAAGCCCCCCATTTGTTTCCTTAATCTCTTTAGCACTCAACTCTTGAACGCCAAAATTTTGTAAATTTTTCATAAAAATACGTTTTTTAAATTTAATACATTATTTTTTGGTTGTAAATAGTATTGTCATTCCTGCCTTCGCAGGAATGACAATACTATTTACAATCCACTTTCAAAAACACAAAAAAATTACGTCTAACTTTAACTACGTCTAGTCAATTTGTTTTTTTGATGTTGTAAAGATATATTTGCTCACTGCAAAAACCTTGCAGGGAACGAATTTATTACTACTTGCCTGAGTTCGACTAATAATTAAGTAGATTTTATTAGAAAAAAGATAAATTAATAGTATGAATATCAGTTTTTTAATCTAAAAACCTATTATTAAATACCAAACTTGTAAGCCTAAGCAGTTTACTTTTTATTAATCGAACTCAGGTTTACAGGAATCATTATTTGGTAATTTTTTTATAAAATTTAGTATATGTTTTCCTTTAAATTGTTCCATACCTTTAATTTTAAAGAGCAAACACACGGAAATTAAATGACTAACTCAATAAAAATATAAAAGATTTTTAGAAATTAGACTAAAACTATTCAAAGATTTAAAACTAGAATACTATCAAGATTAGCATCATTAACAAGTTATTCAATACATCAATAAATTTATCTTTGATAGAAACATCAACAATTTAAAAATTAGCATTATTTAAATACACGATGGGTTTATTAATCAATTTTTGAATTTAATTAGTTATAATATTAAGAAAAATGTTAGAGAAAGTCTTGTAATTAGTGTTAAATTTGTACTCTATGATAGAAGAATACGTTATTTTAGTTGATAAGAATGACCGTCAAATAGGTTTGATGGAAAAGCTAGAAGCACATAAAAAAGCATTATTGCACAGAGCTTTTTCTATTTTTATTTTTAATGATGAAGGGCAACTTTTATTACAACAAAGAGCAGTAGATAAGTACCATTCCCCTTTATTATGGACAAATACTTGTTGTTCTCATCAAAGAGATGGAGAAACCTCTTTAAAAGCAGGAATACGTAGATTGCAAGAAGAAATGGGGTTTGTATGCAATTTAGAAGAAATGTTTTCATTTATTTACAAAGTACCATTTTCTAATGGATTAACAGAGCATGAGCTAGACCATGTAATGATAGGGAAGTATAATAAAAATCCAAAAATAAACAAAGAAGAGGTAGAAAATTATAAATGGATGTCTTTAGGAGCTGTTAAAATGGATATAGAATCACATCCAGAAATATATACAGAGTGGTTTAAGATTATTTTTGAAGAATCGTATCATAAAATTATAAATTACGAATTATAAAATTTATACTTACCGATGCCAAGAGTAACCGTACATAGAAAAGCCCATTTTAATGCTGCTCATAGAATTTTTAACAAAGAGTGGTCTGACCAAAAAAATTTAGAAGTTTTTGGTAAATGTAGCAACCCTAATTATCATGGACATAATTACGATTTAATTGTATCGGTTACAGGAGAGGTAAACCCTGTTACAGGTTTTGTAATGGATTTGTCTGTTTTAAGAAGATTAATAAAATCTGAAATAGAAGAAAGGTTTGACCATAAAAATTTAAATGTAGAAGTACCAGAATTTGCTAAAATAAATCCAACAGCAGAAAATATTGCAGTCGTTATTTATCATAAATTACGACCAAAGATTAAGAATTGTTTAGATTTATCTATTAAATTGTACGAAACACCAAGAAATTTTGTTACCTATTCTGGAGAGTAAAAATGTTAAAAATTTATGAATTGTACTCAATTATTAAAGTTTACACCTATTTTAAAAGAGAAAGTCTGGGGAGGGGAAAAACTAAAACTCATATTATATAAAGATTCTCAAAGTAAAAATATTGGTGAAAGTTGGGAGATTTCTGATGTTAATAAAGATATTTCTGTGGTTGCTAACGGAACCTTAAAAGGAAAGAGTTTAGAAGAATTAATTAGTACTTTTAAAGAAGATTTGGTTGGTAAAAAAGTATACCAACAATTTCAAAACAAATTTCCATTATTAATTAAATTTATTGATGCCAAAGAGGCTTTAAGTATTCAATTACACCCAAATGATACATTGGCAAAACAACACCATAACTCTTTTGGTAAAACGGAGATGTGGTATGTAATGCAGGCAGATAAAAAAGCCAATTTAATTGTAGGCTTTCAAAAAGAAGTTACCAAAAAAGAATATCTACATCATTTAAAAAATAAAACGTTGTTACATATTTTAAATGTAGATGAAGTACAACAAGGTGATGTTTATTTTATTCCTACAGGAAGAGTTCATGCTATTGGAGCAGGAGTTTTATTGGCAGAAATACAACAAACCTCTGATGTTACTTACAGAATTTATGATTGGGATAGACAAGATAATTATGGTAATTATAGAGAATTACAGACCAAACAAGCCTTAGATGCCATAGATTATTCGGCAAAAGAATCATATAAAACTGTGTATGCTCAAAAAAAAAATACGACAAAAAATATTGTTTCTTGTCCGTATTTTACCACCAATATATTGGCTATTGATGGAGAGGTAAAGGTAAATCATCAAAACAAAGATAGTTTTGTAATTTATATGTGTGTGGCAGGTAAGGCTTCAATTTCTTATCAACAACAAATAGAAAAATTAGCAATGGGAGAAACTATTTTAATACCTGCAAGTATCAAAGAATTAAAAATTACATCCACAGAAAAATCAGTATTTTTAGAAGTGTATATTCCGTAAAAAAATGAAAATAATAGCAATGATACCTGCACGTTATAGTGCTTCTCGTTTTCCAGGTAAATTGATGAAAAATTTAGGAGGAAAACCTGTAATTGTACAAACTTACCAAGCCACTTTACAAACTAATTTATTTGATGAAGTATATGTGGTAACAGATGCTGATGAAATTTCGGATGCCATAAAACAAGTAGACGGAAAAGTAATTATAAGCCAAAAAGAACACGAATGTGGTTCTGATAGAATTGCAGAAGCAGTAGAAAATATGCCCGTAGATATTGTGGTAAATGTACAAGGTGATGAACCTTTTATTGATGCCGTTTCTTTAAAAAAATTGATTGCAGTTTTTAAAAAAGACACTCAAAAAGAGATAGATTTGGCATCTTTAAAAGTATTGATGACAAAGAAAACTGACATCAAAAACCCAAATAACGTAAAAGTAATTACAGACAATAATAATTTTGCTCTGTACTTTTCTCGTAGCCCGATTCCGTTTCATAGAGATAAAAATATCAACGTAAAATACTACAAACACAAAGGCGTGTATGCTTTTAGAAAAGAAGCACTAATTGATTTTTATCATTTACCAATGACACCTTTAGACGCTGCAGAAAAAATAGAAGCCATCAGGTATTTAGAAGTGGGTAAACGAATTAAAATGGTAGAAACTTCGGTAGAATCTATTGGAATTGATACACCAGAAGATTTAGAAAAGGCAATTAAATATTTAAAAAACTGATGTACAAAAACATACAAGTCATTGCTTTTGATGCCGATGATACACTATGGGTAAACGAAACCTATTTTAGAGAAGCAGAAGAAGAATTTGCTAAATTATTGGCACAATACGAAACTAAAAACAAGATAGACCAAGAGTTGTTTAAAGTAGAAATAGACAATCTAAAATACTATGGCTATGGTATAAAAAGCTTTGTACTATCAATGGTAGAATGTGCATTACAATTATCTAATTATAGCATCAACCCAAAAGTAATTGAAACTATTTTACAATTAGGAAAACAAATGTTAGAGCAACCTATAGAGTTATTAAATGGAGTAGAAGATGTGTTGCAACAATTACAAGAAAAATATAAATTAATTGTAGCTACAAAAGGTGATTTGTTAGATCAAGAAAAGAAACTAGAAAAATCAGGATTACTCAAATACTTTCATCATATAGAGGTGATGAGCGATAAAAAAGAAGCCGATTATCAGAAATTAATCAACCATTTAGACATTCATCCATCAGAGTTATTAATGGTTGGAAATTCTCTAAAATCAGATATTTTACCGTTGGTAGCATTAGGTGCTTCTGCCATTCATATTCCGTTTCATACTACGTGGGCACATGAAGAAATTACGGTAGAAGAGCAATCAAAAACAACATATAAAACGGTAAAACCTATCAAAAAAATTATTCCCTTTTTAAAATGAAAGAACTAGATATTTTAACGTGGAATAGAAAAGAACATTTCGAGTTTTTTAGGCAATTTTCTGACCCTTATTTTGGAGTAACCGTAGAGGTCGATGTAACCAAAGCATATCAATTTGCAAAGAAAAAGAATTATTCATTTTTTGTAGTGTATTTACACGCTTGTATGAAAGCTATTAATACAGTAGAAAATTTTAAATACAGAATTAAAGACGATAAAGTAGTTGTACACGATGTAGTACACGCATCTGCCACTATTTTAAGACCCAATAATACCTTCGGATTTTCATTCATACATTTTTCAGAAGATTTTATAGTGTTTAATCAGCATTTTTTAGCAGAAAAAAAGAGGATTTTTAACAGTACAAACTTATTTCCTCCAACAAACTCAGAAGATTGTGTGTACTGTTCTGCAATGCCATGGATACATTTTACAGGGCATAAAGAACCTTTAACAGGTTTTGCAGTAGAATCTGTACCCAAATTAGCATTTTCGAAATTTAAAGATGAAAATGGTACGTTATTGATGCCTGTTTCAATTAAAGTAAATCACGCTTTAATGGATGGATATCACGTTGGAATGTTTTTTAAAAACTTTCAAGCAGAATTAGATAAATTAACCTAAATTTGCAACCTAAAATAATAGGATTATGGCAAGCATAAAAAACTTAAAAAAAGACATTAATTATACCTTAGGAGATTTAATTGAAGAGTGTTACGTTTGGGAATTGTTACACCCAAAAAAAGACACTAAAAAATCTGAAGCAATTATAGATGAAGCTATTGAAACTTTTGACACTTTAATAGAAAAATTAAATACAAAAGGAGTAGAAAATAAAAAAGTATACTTTAAAGCAATTAATACTGAATTAGAAGAAAAAGCGATAGATTTAGCTACAAAAATTAACAAATTATAAACCATCCAAGATTAGTATTTTATTTATTTAAAAAAAAAGACAATAAAGATAATTTTTCTTCGTTTTATAGAAAAAGAGAGAAAAGATGGCTAGAGCAATGTTCGAGTATACCAAAACAGTACTCAAAAAGGTGAGTTTTAACTCAGAGTTATTTTGTAAAGAAGTAGAAAAGGCCTTTGAAAGATTACTGCCTTATGAAATTGATGAATTGGTAATTTGGCTAAAATCTTTTACAGCAAACAAACCAGAATTAAATATTTGTTTGGCTTTAATACCATAAAAAAAGGAAGCAATTTGCTTCCTTTTTTTTATTAAATTTGCTCTATGGCAAAAAAACAACGCTTCGGGTTTGTAATGCTATTTTTGTTTATCACTTTAATGTACGTTCTTTCTTATTTTTTTGAGAAAGAAAATATACCTAGTTATACAAAAGTAATCAATAAAAATTCTTCTTGTATTTCTTGTCATAGCCCTATGCAAGGGTTTTCTAGTGCACATTCTCCAGATAAAATTATGTGTATTTCTTGTCATTTAGGCAATAATACTTCTACAGAAAAATCGACGGCACATAAAACAATGGTCTCGGTACCAGGAAATTTATCAAATGCTTCTAAAACCTGTGCAAAATGTCATCAAGGGATAGATATACGAGTAAAAAACTCATTAATGAATACTATGAGTGGTATTATTAGTGTAGATAAATATGTATTTGGTGAGAATGATAATCTAGACAGTCTATTTACTATTCATCACTTAAAAAATACAAGCTCTGCAGAAAATCATTTGCGTAATAAATGTGCTTCTTGCCATATAGGAAATGAAAAAGAACATCCAAATCCAATTACACAATTATCTAGAGGAGGAGGATGTACAGCATGTCATTTAAATTATACTGATAAAGGTAAAACAGCACATAAAAACTTTATCATCTCAAAAAAAGCTGAGCGTACAAATTATCATCCATCTTTATCCTTAAAAATTACTGATAATCATTGCTTCGGATGCCATAGTAGGTCGGGCAGAATTGCAACTAATTATCAAGGTTGGCACGAAACAGTGTTTAAAGATACCTTACAAAAGAATCCAAATTATTGGATATTAGAAGATAACCGTATTTTTGAAAAAAAACAAGCAGATATCCATCATACAAAAGGCTTGAGTTGCATAGATTGCCACGATGCAAATGATGTTATGGGGGATGGGAATTTATATGCACACCAAGAAGATGCAGTAAATGTTAAGTGTACCGATTGTCATTTTTCATCAACAGTACAAACCGTTTCTTTTGATGATTTATCTGTTGTAGACCAACGTATTATAAGGATGCGTA
>CAZZPG010000115.1:0-6450 GCA_964655975.1 uncultured Flavobacteriaceae bacterium | reverse complement strand
TCATTTCTAAAATATTTCTAGCAATAGCTTCTCCTTGCCCACGTTCTTCTGCTTCAAGCCCTGGATATGCACCTGGAGTATCAATCAAAGTAACTACAGGAATACCAAATTTTTCTGCCATTTTCATTAATCGTAGTGCTTTTCTATATCCTTCTGGATTTGCCATTCCAAAATTTCTGTACTGACGTGTTTTGGTATTGTATCCTTTTTGTTGACCGATAAACATATAAGATTGATCGCCAATTTTACCCAAACCGCCAATCATGGCTTTGTCATCTTTTACATTTCTATCTCCATGAAGTTCTATAAAAGTATCTCCGCAAATAGCATTAATATAATCTAAGGTATAAGGTCTATTTGGGTGACGAGAAAGTTGTACACGTTGCCAAGCAGAAATATTTTTATAAATATCTTTTTTTGTTTTTTCTAATTTTTTTTCAATTTTTTTACAGGTAGCTTTTACATCTACGTCATTGTCTATACCAATTTGATAGCATTTTTTTAATTGCTCTTCTAACTCTTTTATTGGTATTTCAAAGTCTAAATACTCCATTAGTAATTTGATTTTACTGTTCTTTATAAGAACAAACATACTATATTTTTGTATAGAAATGTAACATTGTATCTTTTTTTTATTAAAGAAAAAAAACGAGTATCTCTTTTATACAACACTCAAGGTAGCAATACATTAATAAGTCTCGAAAGCCTCAGAGTTATGATTATTTTTTTTATATAATAAGTATTTTAAAAAAATTTAAAGTATTAAGATTATACTAGATTTACTCTATGCTATAATATTCTTTTTGCTTTACTATAAGCTCTTTTCCAATATTTTTCTGATAATGAAGAAACAATAACTCCTCTTGAAGTGGTTGAATGTACAAACCTAATTTTTCCGTTTTTTACTGAAGTTACCAACCCAACATGGTTAATACTATTTTTTCTACTGGTTTTAAAAAAAAGTAAATCGCCACGTTTTATATTTCTAAAAGAAATATTTTTCCCTTTGGTAGCCATCATCTTTGAAATTCTTGGTAACCAAATATTTTCTTTTAAAAAAGCTGTATAAATTAGACCAGAGCAGTCCATCCCTCTTTTAGTTGTTCCTCCGTATTTATACCTAGTTCCTTCATATTCAATAGCATTTATAATAATTCTATCTAATTTAGAGTGTTTTTTTATTGAAGATATGGCACTTTTTGTTGATGAACAAGAAGATATTACTAGTAGAATAAGTAAAAAAAATAACGTTATTTTCTTCATCTATGTAGGTTTTAAATTTGAAACAATCATTTTTGCAACTTTAGAGGAAGCTCCCTTTCCTCCTAAAATTTTTTCTAGCTCATAATACTCTAAAAACATTTGCTTTCTATCTTTTTTTTCTAAAATTTTAGAGAGATGTTTTTTTAAATTTTCATGAGTTAATTTACTCTGTATCAGTTCTTTTACTACTTCTTTATCTGTAATTAAATTAACCAAAGAAATAAATTTTAAGGTAATAATTCTTTTTGCAATTTGGTACGAAAAGGTATTTCCTTTATAGCAAACAACTTGTGGCACTTTAAATAATGCTGTTTCTAAAGTAGCTGTTCCAGAAGTAACCAATGCAGCGGTAGCAATGCTTAACAAGCCGTATGTTTTATTATTTATAAATTGTACATTTTTTTTATTAATAATATTTTTATAAAAAGTAAAATCTTGACTTGGGGCTCCTGCTATTACAAATTGATGGTCTGGAAAATCATTTACCAAAGAGAGCATTACTGTAAGAATTTTTGTTATTTCTTGCTTTCTACTTCCTGGTAATAGTGCTATTATAGGTTTTTTACCTAAATGATGTGTTTTTCTAAAAATTTTATCATCTACTTGTGATAAGTTTGTAATTGCATCAATTAATGGATGTCCTACAAAGTGTACCTCAAAATTATATTTTTTGTAAAATTCTTTTTCAAAAGGTAAAATAACATACATATCATCTATATCTCTTTTTATTTTTTTTATTCTGCTAGATCTACTAGCCCAAACTTGGGGTGATATATAATAATTTGTTTTAAAACCTTGTTGTTTTGCCCATTTGGCAATCCGAAGATTAAACCCAGAATAATCAATAAAAATAACTACATCTGGTTTAAATTGAGTAATATCTTTTTTACAAAAAGTAATATTTTTAAAAATTGTAGGAATATTTACTAATACTTCTACAAATCCCATAAAAGCTAGGTCTTTGTAATGTTTTACCAAAGATCCACCAACTGCTTTCATTAAATCTCCTCCCCAAAACCTAATTGTTGCATTTGTATCTTCTTTATACAATGCTTTCATAAGGTTTGAGCCATGTAAATCACCCGAGGCTTCTCCAGAAATAATATAATATTTCATAGTTAATAAGTATCAAAAATATACTTTCATTTTAATAATCTAATTTAATTAATATTTTTTATATGGTAGCATCATCACCAAATAAATTAGATATTTATGATTTGTAAAAGTATACTTTTTCTGAAATTAATAGACAAGAAAATCTGTTTAAGTAACCTTGTAAGCTATCTTAAACAGATTTTGTATAAAAAATGGTGTTTATTTTTTTTGTTTACCTATTGGGTATTTTTCTATTATTTTTGCAACAAATTCATTAATTCTCTTTTCTTTTTTAACAATGTCTTTTGTACTTAAATATCCTGTGCCAATTCCTTGCCAAACCAACTGTTTTTTATTTTTATCAATCAAATCTATAAACAAAGTACCTTCTGTATATTTAGAAATATTTACGGGGTTATACCCATAATAATATGGGTAGTAATATCCTCCATAAGGGTAATAAAAATCTCCATAACTATTTATATTTACTCGTTTTCGAGATTTGGTAAATAAGCTTACCAATATATCTGGATTGTTAGATTTTTTTAATCCTTTAGCCAATAATTGTGTTTCAATAGCACGCATTATTCTGCGTTTATCTAAATCCGAAATACGAGCTTTATCAATTCCTTTTTTATAGAATGCAAAGGTTTTATATTGGTTAAAATCTACTTTGGTATCATAATCTGTAGTTACTCTAACGGCACTACAAGACACTATGGTTGTTGCTATAACTAGTAAAAAAAGTTTTAAAAATTTCATAATTAATAGGTTTTGTTTTTAAATAGCAATTTTTATACCAAAATTTGTTTATATTTTATTTAACAAATTTTCATCTACTAAATTAGGAAAAGTAATTTGTAGGTTTTTATTTTTTTTCATAGCTCTTTGTATAGTAAACATAGCTCCTTTGTTTCTTGCCCAACTTCTTCTTGAAATACCATTATTTACATCCCAAAAAAGCATTGATTCTAAGCGTTTTTTTGCAGTTTTTGTTCCGTCTAACAACATACCAAACCCCCCATTAATCACTTCTCCCCATCCTACACCACCACCATTATGGATAGATACCCAAGTTGCTCCTCTAAAGCTATCTCCAATTACATTTTGTATAGCCATGTCTGCAGTAAATTGAGAACCATCGTAAATATTTGAAGTTTCTCTATACGGAGAATCTGTTCCTGAAACATCATGATGATCTCTTCCTAAAACCACGGCACCAATTTTTCTTTTTTTAATGGCTTTATTAAATGCTTTGGCTATTTTTATACGCCCTTCTGCATCTGCATATAATATTCTTGCTTGAGATCCTACTACTAATTTATTTTTTTGTGCTCCTTGAATCCACTGAATATTATCAGTCATTTGCTGTTGTATTTCTTTGGGTGATTTCTTTTTAATTTTTTCTAATACTTTTGATGCAATTTTGTCTGTTTTTACTAAATCTTCTGGGTTTCCTGATGCACACACCCATCTAAAAGGACCAAAACCATAATCAAAACACATAGGCCCCATAATATCTTGTACATAAGAATTGTATTTAAAATCAATACCATTTTCTGCCATTACATCTGCCCCTGCTCTACTGGCTTCTAATAAAAACGCATTTCCGTAATCAAAAAAATACGTTCCTTTTGCAGTATGTTTATTAATTGCATTTGCTTGTCTTCTTAAACTTTCTTGTACTTTTTCTTTAAATATATCAGGGTTTTCTGACATCATGGTATTAGCATCATCAAAAGAAATATTTGCAGGATAATAGCCTCCTGCCCACGGATTATGTAAAGAGGTTTGGTCAGAACCTAAATCTATTTTAACATTTTCTGTATCAAATTTTTCCCAAACATCAACTACATTTCCTAAATATGCAATAGAAATGGTTTCTTTATTCTTCTTGGCTTTTTGTACACGCAACACTAAATCATCAAGATTTGTTATCATTTCATCTATCCAACCTTGGTTTAAACGAATTTTAGTAATTTTTTCATTTACTTCTGCACATACAGTTATACAGCCTGCAATATTACCTGCTTTGGGTTGAGCTCCACTCATGCCTCCTAAACCAGAGGTAACAAATAATCCTCCTTTTGGTAATTTATTAATTTTTCTGAACGCATTTAAAACGGTTATTGTAGTTCCATGAACAATTCCTTGAGGACCAATGTACATATAGCTTCCAGCAGTCATTTGCCCGTATTGTGTGACTCCTAATGCATTAAATTTTTCCCAATCATCTGGTTTAGAATAATTAGGAATCATCATTCCGTTAGTAACCACTACTCTTGGAGCATTTTTGTTTGATGGAAAAAGCCCCATTGGATGCCCAGAATACATAACCAAGGTTTGTTTATCAGTCATTTTAGATAAATATTTCATAGTTAGCACATATTGTGCCCAGTTAGAAAACACAGCTCCATTACCACCATAAGTAATTAATTCATAAGGATGTTGTGCTACGGCATCATCTAAATTATTCTGTATCATTAACATTAATGCTTTGGCTTGGGTACATTTACCTGGATACTTATCTATAGAACGTGCATATATTTTGTAATCTGGTTTAAAACGATACATATAAATACGTCCGTATGTTTCTAATTCTGATACAAATTCTGGCAGTAAAATAGCATGATGTTTTTTGTTAAAATAACGTAAAGCATTACGTAGTGCTAATTTTTTTTCATCAGCAGATAATATTTTTTTACGCTTAGGTGCATGGTTTATAGAAGTATTATACTCTTTTACTTCTGGTAATTTATTTGGAATTCCTTGTTTAATTTGCTCTTTAAAAGTCATTTTAATTATCTTTATTGTCTTTGTGCACAAATATATTTAATTTGGACTAATTTTTGTTTTCTTTGCTTAATTGATTTTAATTTCTAAACATATTGTACCCAAAGGATTTGAAGGAATTACACTATTTCCTTTTATTTTTTTAAAAATTAAAAAATTAAAAAGTGATAAAACTCTCATTAACCATGAAAAAATTCATTTGCAACAACAAAAAGAATTAGGTATTCTTTTCTTTTTTATTTTCTACGGATTAGAATATCTATTTCGATGGATGCAATACAAAAATTGCTCTCTTGCTTATCAAAATATTAGTTTTGAGCGAGAAGCTTATCAAAATGAAAAAAACTATAATTATTTAAGCAAAAGAAAATGGTGGGCTTTTTTAAAGTATCTTTAGATTGTGTATTTTTGTTGACATCAAACAAATCAATCTATGAAATTCTTAAAGTTCAGCTTTTTTTCAATAATACTTATTTCTTTTATTTCTTGTGGAAGCTATAAAAATTTCAACAAAAACCAACAACAATTAATTACCAGTGCAAACGGGTCAAAACCAATGCGAGTATTTTTAATTACCAACAAAAAAGATTCTATTTTACTACGTACAAAAAGTAGCTATATAAAACCAAATAAAAAAAACAAAACCATTCAACTTTTAGCAAAACGACTATACAGTACTGTAAGAGACAGTGCGTCTTTAGGCGTTGGTATTGCTGCCCCACAAGTAGGGGTTTTAAAACAAATGATTTGCGTACAACGATTTGACAAAAAGAATTTTCCGTTTGAAATTTACTTAAATCCTATTATTAAACAATATTCTAAACAAAAAAGACCTTGCCCTGAAGGATGTTTATCCATTCCTAATAAAAGAGGAAAAACTTTTGATAGAGCCTATACCATCTTAATTGAATATGATAAACTAGACGGTACTCATCATTATGAAATGATTGAAGATTTTACATCCGTTATTTTTCAACATGAAATAGACCATTTACACGGTATTCTTTTTATTGACCATTTAAACACGGAAGGAAAATAAAACCTCTTTGCCATTTCAAGGAGCTTACGACGTACAATTTTTTTCTAAGAATATCTACAACTTTAAGTGACTTCTCTATTTGATTCACAATTAACAATTTAAACTCTTCTGCAAATTCGGTAATTTTTTAAGAATTCCGTAAATTGCAGTCCTTTTTTTAACTAAAATTTACGGATGAAACAAATTGCACCATACAAACCCAAACATAAAGTACGAATTGTAACTGCTGCTTCTCTTTTTGATGGGCATGATGCTGCTAT
>CAZZPG010000114.1:0-6480 GCA_964655975.1 uncultured Flavobacteriaceae bacterium | reverse complement strand
AATTAGGTACTTCTAAATATCCTTTATCTCCTACTTGCCCTCCTCCTTCGGGGTAAAAAGGGGTTTTATTGAATACTAATTGATAAATTTCTCCATCCTTTTTTGAAGTAACTTTACGGTATTTGGTAATTTTCACTTTGGCTTCTAAGAGGTTATATCCAATAAATTCTGTAAGGGGTTCATTGTTTATAACAACCCAATCTTCTGTTGATGTTGTTGCTGCTGTTCTTGATCTTTCTTTTTGTTTTGCCAGTTCTACATCAAAGGTTATTTCATCAAAAGACATTCCTTTTTCTGCAAGAATTAAGGCAGTTAAATCTTTAGGAAACCCATAAGTATCAAATAATTCGAAAGCCTTTTTTCCAGAGACAATTTTCTCTTCATTTTGTTGAATAATTTTATCTAAGAGAACCAATCCTTGGTCTAAGGTTCTTAAAAAAGAATTTTCTTCTTCTTTAATTACATTAATAATTAGTTGTTTTTGGGTTTTTAATTCAGGAAAAATATCACCTAAATTATTAGATAAAGTAGTTGCTAGTTTGTAAATAAAAGGTTCTTTTTTATTTAAAAAGGTAAATCCGTAACGAACGGCTCTTCGTAAAATACGTCTAATTACATAACCTGCACCTGTATTACTTGGCAATTGACCATCTGCAATAGAAAATGCAACAGCACGTACATGGTCTGCAATTACTCTAATGGCAATATCTATTTTTTTATTTATACCATAATTTGTGTGTGTAATGGTTTCTATTTCTCTAATTAAAGGGGTAAAAACATCGGTATCATAGTTAGATTGTACGTTTTGTAGTACCATACATAAACGCTCAAACCCCATACCTGTATCTATATGTTTTTCAGGTAAATCTTCTAATGTACCGTTGGCTTTACGATTGTATTGCATAAACACCAAGTTCCATATTTCTACCACCTGAGGATGATTTTTATTAATCAAAGATTTTCCATCTACTTTTGCTTTCTCTTCTGCAGAACGAATATCTACATGAATTTCAGAACACGGGCCACAAGGGCCTTGTTCTCCCATTTCCCAAAAATTATCTTTTTTATTTCCTTTTAAGATTCTATCTTCAGGAATCAATTCTTTCCAGTAGTTATAAGCCTCTGTATCTAAAGAAAGATTGTCTTTATCATTACTTCCTTCAAAAACAGTTACGTATAAAATATCTTTATCAATTTTATATACTTCAGTCAGCAACTCCCACGCCCAAGCAATGGCTTCTTTTTTAAAATAATCTCCAAAAGACCAGTTACCAAGCATCTCAAATAAGGTATGATGATAGGTGTCATAGCCCACTTCTTCTAAATCATTATGCTTACCAGAAACACGCAAACATTTTTGGGTATCTGCAATTCTTGTATTCTTAGAGTTTGTGTTTCCTAAAAAAAATTCTTTAAATGGTGCCATACCAGAGTTTACAAACATTAAAGAGGGGTCATTTTTTAGTACCATGGGAAAAGATGGAACAATTTTATGAAGTTTCAATTCAAAAAAATTTAAAAACGTTGCTCTTACCTCTTGAGATTTCATATAAATAGGGCTAAAAATTTGTTAAAAAAGTATTAAAAAAAAATATTAATAAAATATTTTGTATCTTTGCGAAATTATTTTAACTAAAGTTATTAAAAATACAAAAATAGTATATTTAGTTTTATGGCAAAAATAAAATATTATTATGATGCAGACACCTTATCTTATAGAAAAATTAAGATAAGAAAAAGTGCCATTTATAAGAGAACAATTTTTGGGTTTTTGACCTTTTTATTAATTGCTTTTTTGGGATTTATTGGTTTTAGTCAGTTTTTAATGACTCCAAATGAAAGAGCTCAAAAACGTGAATTAGAAAACTTAAACTTACATTATGAATTGTTAAGTAAAAGAATGAAAGAGAGTTCTAAGGTTTTATCACAACTTCAAGAAAGAGATAATACTATTTATAGGACTTATTTTGAAGCAAATCCAATACCAGACGAACAACGTAAAGCAGGTTTTGGAGGGGTAGATAGGTACAAATATTTAGAAGGATTTGACAATTCTTCTATGATAAAAAATTTAACCAAAGAAATAGATATTTTATCAAAACAATTGGTTGTACAATCTAAATCTTTAGATGAAATTGTGAAATTAGCAAAAGAAAAAGAAAAAATGTTAGCATCAATACCTGCTATCTTACCCGTAAAACAGCAAGAATTAATACGTATGGCTTCTGGTTATAAAATGCGTTTTCATCCTATCTTAAAGATTATGAAATTTCATAAAGGGATGGATTTTACTGCACCCGTTGGTACGCCAATTTATGCATCAGGAAATGGAAAAATTGTGAGAGCAAATAGGAGTGCCACTTACGGAAATGTGGTTTACATAGACCACGGCTATGGGTATAAAACTATCTATGCACATATGAGTAAAATAAAAACAAAAAAAGGAAGAAAAGTAAAACGTGGCGATTTAATAGGCTATATTGGTAATACTGGAATGTCTGTTTCTGCACACTTACATTATGAAGTTCATAAAAATAATAGGGCGTTAAACCCAATGAATTTTTATTACGGAGATTTATCACCAGCAGAATTTTTAAAAATGCAAAAATCTTCTGAAGAAGAGGGGCAATCTTATGATTAATAACAAGAATTTTTATTGTAAAAAAATATCCTTAGAGCAATGGATTTTAATCTTTTTTTATCTTGTTATTTTTGGCGCATTTTTTGACTATCTCATTTTAATTTTTAAAAAACAAAAATCATGCGTAAATTATTAATTATTAGTTCCATTCTCTTTTTGGCTTTTACAGTAAAAGGACAAGAACTAAATTGGAAAAAATCATTAGGGAAAAAGATATTTAAATATAAAGTATTTCCCAATAAAATCATTGTGCTCTATGGAGATTATAATGGAGACAAGGTAGTAAGATCGGAAAGATTATATCCAGATATTATTGCTCTCGATAAATTTACAGGAGAAAAATTATGGGAAATTAAAAAACCTATAGATATGATTGGTGCTACTGAAGGAGAAAAAAATAGAGGAACAGTAAGTGTAGCTTTAAGAGGATTTAAAAATAAAAATGTTGTTAGAATTAGTAAAATGCTTATTATTGGAAATGATGGGAAAATATTATTCAATCCAAAAAAAGAAGGAATAACAAACATTTTGTATTCTAAAATATTCCCAGAAGGTATAATGGCATCTGTCAAATATAAAGGAGAAAACTCTATCATATTTCTTTCCTCAGATACTTGGAAAATAACATGGGTAAAAAAAGGTGATGGAAGTAAAATAAATAAAAAATTTGGAACTTTTATGATAAATATGATGAGCAATAATGCTTCATCAAAAAAAGAATTAAAAAGAAAAGTTTCTAGATCTCCTATTTTTAGAGGGTTTCAAACAAAAGACGGAAACTATATTATTCATTCGCAAAAGGATAATGAAATTACGAGTTTTAATTTAAAAACAGGAAAAGAAAATTGGAAATATAAAGCGAAAATTGCTTTTTACGGGTGTAAAATTGCTAGAAATAAAGAAAAAGGAAGAACCGTTGTCTATATGGCAGACCAAGTAGGTAGATTTAGTGGAAAAAAACAACTAATTGCATTAGACGGAAAAACTGGGAAAGTTCTTTGGAGAAAAGAAAAAAAATTGGCTGCTCTTTCTAGCCTAAAAATTATAGATGACAAGGCCACTATTGTAGCCATGTATACCAGAAAGAGATTAGGTAAAAAATATTTTCAAATATTTGATATTGAAGGAAATGAAAAACTTAAGGATGATTACTTAAAAGGATTTGGAATAGCTTTTGAAGCTGTAGATTATAACAACGGATTAGTAACAGTCATTACACGAACTGGACAAAAAAACCATAGTTCTTATTTATCTTACGGAAGCTTAAAGGTTTCTACTAGCAAAACAGGAAGCAGAACAAAATTGCCTGAACTTGTTAATATTATTGATGTAAAAACAGGAGAATATCTTTTTAAAAAAAGAATTAAAACAAGTGATATTGTACAGTATACAAAACTAATTAACAATAATCTTTTGGTTATTCAACAAAATAAAGTTCAGGTTTTTAATACAAAAACAAATAAACGAGTAGGAAAAGATATAAGCTCAAAAACACCAATTTTATATGTAGAAGACGAAAAAGGAACTTTATTTATTAGCTCAAAAAAATCTTCGAAAGTATATAAAGTAAATGAATTAGGAGAATTAGAAGTCTTTTTTAATATCAAAAAAAGCGATTCTAAAATTAAAAAAATACATGAAATTATACTCTTAGATTCTGGTATCCTATTACACGGATTAACCTATAAAAATAAAATTGTTTTTGTAAAAATAGAAAATGATGGAAAAGTAAAATATGAAAAAATAGTTGACACACCAAACTATAAAAGATCGTTTACTTTACCTATCATAGAAAATGATATTTATATATATAATTTTGATAAAGAAGGAAACCCTTCTGTAGGAATTGTAGATTTAGAAAGCGGAAATATTAAAAACCAGTATACATATCCTTTTGAAGAAAAATATGATGATGGATGGTACATTGTAAGTAAAATAGATCGTATTATTTATCATATTCCAAGAATAAAATCTAGACTCCCTTTCAACAAAAAAGCAGACAGGTATAGAGCCAAAGGAATATTTGTAGTGAAAAGATTTGCTAAATAAAATACAGCTTTTTTGAATTAAAAAAAAGACTTATAGACTAATAATCATTACAAAAAACTAACATATATAATTTAACCCCTCCTACTTAAAAAACAGGAGGGTTTATAGTTTACTCTATTAATTTAAGAAGAAAACAGATAAACTACTTTTAATTTACATACTAAATTATTAAAATAACCTTTATATTTATTAGATTTGTAATATTAAATTACTATGTATATAAATTTACCCGAAAAACGCTACTATAAAATAGGAGAAGTTGCCAAAGCCTTTTCTGTAAATACCTCATTAATACGTTTTTGGGAAAAAGAGTTTGACATCATCAAACCAAAAAAAAATGCTAAAGGCAATCGGTTGTTTACTTCGGATGACATTTCTAACTTTAAATTAATTTTTAACTTAGTAAAAGAAAGAGGGTTTACCTTAGAAGGGGCAAAACAAAAATTAAAGAAAAACCCCAAGAGTGTTATTAAAAATAATGAAATAATTAGTAACTTAGAGGTGGTTAAAACAATGTTGCAAAAGATAAAAAATCAACTCTAAAATCAAAAACATCAAGAAAATCAGTATATTGTAAAACAAAAAAATCAGAAATATAAAATTTAGAAATTATGAAAAAATGGTTAATACCTTTAATAATCATAGCAGTAATCGCTTATTCTTTGTACAGCTGGGCAGTAGGATTTAATAATACAGCAGTAGAATACCAAGAAAATGCAAAAACAACATGGTCAAATGTAGAAAGCTCATACCAAAGAAGAAATGACTTAATAGGTAATTTGGTAAAAACCGTAAAAGGAGCAGCAGATTTTGAAAAAGGAACTTTGGTAGATGTAATTAAAGCAAGAGCAGAAGCAACTAAAACCAATATTAATGCAAGTGATTTAACACCAGAAAAAATGGCTGCTTTTCAAAAAGCACAAAGTGGATTAACAGGAGCATTGAGTAAGTTAATGGTAGTAGTAGAAAGATACCCAGAGCTAAAAGCCAATAAAAATTTCTTAGAATTACAAAGTCAATTAGAAGGAACAGAAAATAGAATTAACGTAGCAAGAGATCGTTTTAACGAAAGCGTAAATGTGTATAACAAACATATTAGAAAATTTCCAGGCTCTTTGTTAGCAGGGGTGTTTAATTTCGATAAAATGACACGCTACAAAGCAGATGCTGGTTCAGAAAAAGCACCAGACATTAAGTTTTGATATATAAAAAACAATACAAATGTCTGAAGTAGAAGATTTTCTTTCATCACAAGAAGAACAGGAAATTGTAGCCGCTATTAGAGAAGCAGAAAAAAACACCTCTGGCGAAATACGTGTACATATTGAGTCTTTTACAGAGAAAAATACTTATGAGCGTGCGTTAGAAGTGTTTTACCTACTAAAAATGTTTAATACCAAACAACAAAATGCAGTGTTATTATACGTTGCTGTAAAAGATAAAAAATTTGTTATTTATGGTGATAAAGGTATAGATGCTGTAGTGCCAAATAACTTTTGGAATACTACCAAAGAAGCTATTCAAACACACTTTAAAAGCAGTAATTTTAAACAAGGAATTATTGATGGCGTGTTAAAAGCAGGAATAGAATTACAAAAATATTTTCCTTGGCATATAGAAGATAAAGATGAGCTGTCTAATGAAATTTCTAAAAGATGACTCCCCTTTATTCTATATACATTTCTCTGAATGAGAAAACTAATAAAAAAGTAAGTATTTTATTCAAAAATAAAATAAAATATTTATTACTGATAGTTGCTTTTTTGATGATGCAATCTATAGTTGCACAA
>CAZZPG010000113.1:0-6545 GCA_964655975.1 uncultured Flavobacteriaceae bacterium | reverse complement strand
AAAAATGATCTTGGGGTGCGAAGGGGTTGCTTGAACCCTGCCGTCTTACAAGGTTTTTGTGCTCCCTCGCTTTTCTGTCTTCTGCGATTGCTTTATTATCTTCTAAGAAAAACTCACGGCTAACCGCGCGCTCTCCACTGGACTGCTCTTCCCCTGCAGCAAGAGAATCATCAAAGTTCCTAACGTACTTGTCCCGAGAGATTTCTAATAAGTTATCTCTAGACTCTTTTGAAGATCTTCCAGGATGACCAACCCTCTCTTTTGGAAATTCAAAGGGTCCTTGGATGGATTTTCAAGATTTAAGATTAGCAGTTATTGGAGGTTTTGGGTTTGTGTTTAATGGATATGATACAGATATAAGATTACGATCAAGAATTTATTATGGTATAACTTACCCAGAAATGCTATTAACCAAAGCAGAATGTTTGGTAAGAAATAACCATTTAGTAGAATCTTTAAGTATTCTCAACCTACTTAGAAGAAATAGAATCAGAAACTATGTAGATGTAACCTCTGCAAACCAAGAAGAAATACTAACTTGGGTACTAAACGAAAGAAGAAAAGAAACCTTTCAAAATGGAATACGATGGTTTGATATGAGAAGACTATCAACAGAAGGAAGATTAGGTACAATTACAAGAGAAACTAACATACCAGGAGTAGGACTTACCACCTTTACATTGGCACCAAATGGAAATAATTACACCTATCAAATACCAACTGTTGTAATTCAAAAAAACCCAAAAATGCCACAAAATAAACAATAATATTAACCTTAAAGAGGTTATCTTAAGATCTTTACTTTTTGTAAAAAAAATCAGATAACCTCTTTTTTATAAATTAATTATGAGAAAAATAATTATTTTTCTATTACTTATAGTCGTTATAATTATCTGTAAAACAGATGTTAAAAAAAAGAATACTATTTTTTTAGGGGAAATTAAAAACCTTGAAAATGAAACAGTGATGCTACAAAATTTTAGTAGAAATTTTAAAAAAGAAATTATACTCAAACCAAATGGAGCGTTTTTAGATACTGTAAAAAAAACATTTAGATACTATTTTATAAAAGTTAGAGCTAAAGAAATTTCTTGTTACCTACCAGAAGGAACTAGTTTAACAATTTCTTTAGATGCAAAAAATATAGATAAAACTATTACCTTTAAAGGAGAGAATGCTAAAGAAAACACATATTTATTTGAAAAAGAAAAACTTAAAAAAGAGCTAAATAAAGATGAAGAAGTGTTGTTTTCGTTATCAGAATTAGCCTTTATAGCTAAATTAAAAGAGATAGAAAAACAATTAAACAATAAAGCTAAAATAACCAATTTATCCTCTAACTTTTTAGCACAAGAAATAAAAAATAACCACTACAATTATCTGTTAGATATTACACGCTATGAAGAATACCACCAATACTATTCAAAAAATATTTCTTTTAAAGTTTCTGAGTCTTATCCTCTAAAAAAAGAAATTGCTTCTTTTGATTTTGATAACGAAATAGATTATTATTCCTCTAGAGCTTATAAATATATTCGTCATCGGTTTTTTACTTTACTTGCTGATAAAGAAGTAAAAGAAACTAAAAAAGATGTAGGTATTGCTTTAATTGATGTTGTTGATTCTAAAATGAAACATCAATCGATGAAAAATGAATACTTGTTTTACAATTTACAAGGAATGCTAGGAGGACAAGTAGAAAATTTAAAAGGCTTGTATAATAGATTTATGGATGTATCTACAGATGATAAATACAAAAAAGTAATTACAAAAATTTATAATAATTTAAAAAGAATAACCAAAGGAAACCCTTCGCCAAAGTTTGTAAATTATGAAAATTACAAAGAGGGTACGACCTCTTTAGATGATTTAAAAGGGAAATATGTGTATATAGATATATGGGCAACTTGGTGCGCCCCTTGTAAAGGAGAAATACCATATTTGCAAAAATTAGAAAAAAAGTATCATAGTAAAAACATTACATTTGTTAGTATTTCTATAGATAGAAAAAAAGCCAAAGTAGCTTGGCAAAAAATGATTCAAGAAAAAAAGATGACAGGTATTCAATTATTTGCAGATAATGCTTTTAAATCAGAATTTATAAAAAAATATGCTATCAATACAATTCCTCGTTTTATATTAATAGATCCTGATGGAAATATTGTATCATCTAATGCTCCAAGACCCTCAAATCCTAAATTAATACGCATTTTTAATTTTTTAGGAATAAAATAATAAAGTTTAACAACTAAAAAATAAGCACTAAAACAGTAAAAAAGATTTGTACTTTTGCAACTCTATGCAAAGAACAAAACAAACTTTTAAGGTAGATGATATTAGTAGTTTTAAGCAAAATTTATTAGCGTGGTCTCAACTATCAGAAACGGTGGTATGGCTAGACTCTAATCAATATCAACAAAAATATACCTCATTTGATACGGCTTTGGCAATAGATGAATTTACTGCCATAAAAACAGACTATTTAAATGCTTTTGATAAATTAAAAGAATACCAATCATACACTAAAGATTATATATTTGGCTATATAAGTTATGATGTAAAAAATGATGTTGAACAACAATTTTCTACTAATTTTGATGGATTAGATTTTGCCGACTTGTATTTTTTTCAGCCTCAAAAACTATTTTTTATTAAAGGAAATAAAGTAGAGTTTCTTTACCTAAAAATGATTGATGATGAGATAGAAGTAGATTTTAAGACAATTCAACAATCTAAAAATTTAACAGTTCAACAATCTAAGAATCCTATAAAAATAAAATTAAGAATTCATAAAGAATCCTATCATCAAAAAATAAAAAAAATACTAGCACATATTTATAGAGGAGATATTTATGAAGTTAATTTTTGTCAAGAGTTTTATGCAGAAAATGTAGCAATTAATCCGTTAGAAGTATATCAGCACTTAAATGATATTTCAGCACCTCCTTTTGCTACTTTTTTAAAGATAGAGCATCAGTATTTATTGTCTGCATCACCTGAAAGATATATTAAAAAAGAAGGAACTAAAATTATTTCTCAGCCTATAAAAGGAACTACAAAACGATTGCAAAGTACTATTGATGATGCTAAAATTGCATTAGATTTAGAAAGAGATGAAAAAGAACGTGCAGAAAATATTATGATTGTAGATTTGGTGCGTAATGATTTGTCTAAAACTGCTAAAAAAGGAAGTGTAAAGGTAGAAGAGTTATGCAAAGTTTACTCTTTTAAACAAGTACATCAACTTGTCTCTACGGTAGTTTCTACGGTTGATGCCAAAACACATCCTGTAGATATTATCAGAAATACATTTCCGATGGGGAGTATGACGGGGGCTCCTAAAATTTCTGCTATGAGGATTATTGAAAATTTAGAAGAAACCAAACGGGGCTTATATTCTGGTACAGTAGGGTATTTTACTCCTAAGGGTAATTTTGATTTTAATGTTATCATCAGAAGTATTTTGTATAATAAAGAAAAAAAATATATTTCTTATTCGGTAGGCGGTGCCATTACTGCAAAATCTATTGAAGAAAAAGAATATGAAGAATGTTTGCTAAAAGCTAAAGCAATGAAGTTTGTATTGACAAAATAAATAACTATTAAAAATTTTATTTAGGAGTATTTTAAAGAGTCTGAAAAAAGATTTTTTTGTTCAAAAAATAGTTGAAGATGCAAAACTATTCTGCTTCTAGTAGTTGTATAAAGTCTTCTATTTTAAAAGCATTTTTAACAGAAAAATCTCCAATTTTTGTACGGCGTAAGGCAGATAAATGAGCCCCAGAATTTAGAGCAACCCCAAAATCATATACTAAAGAGCGTATATAGGTTCCTTTACTGCAAACTACTCTAAAATCTATTTTTGGTAATTCTATTTTTGTAATTTCAAATTCAAAAATAGTAACTTCCCTTGCCTTAATTTCTGTAGTTTGTCCTTTTCTAGCGAATTCATATAAGCGTTTTCCATCTTTCTTTATTGCAGAAAAAATGGGAGGTTTTTGCTGTATAACTCCTGTAAATTGTTGGATGGTTTCTTTTAGTAAATTTTTTGTAATATGATTTGTAGAAAATGTTTGGTTTATTTCGGTCTCTAAATCATAACTTGGTGTGGTAGAGCCTATAATAAAAGTACCTATATATTCTTTTTCTTGTCCTTGGTACTTGTGTATACTCTTGGTTTGTTTACCTGTACAAATAATTAATAAACCTGTTGCTAAAGGGTCTAATGTACCTGCATGACCTACTTTAATTTTGTTAAGTTTAAAACGCTTTTTTATATGCCAACGTAATTTATTGACCACTTGAAAAGAAGTCCATTTTAAGGGTTTATCAATCAATAAAACTTTTCCGTTTTTATAGTTTTCTTCTGTAGTCATTACATAGACAGCTTATAGATAAAGAAGTGAATGATTAATAATGAAATTCCTAAAATAATACGATAATATCCAAAGATTTTAAACCCTTTTTTACTTAGGTAATCAATAAAAGATTTGATGGCAATTAAGGCAATTATAAATGCTATAACGTTTCCTATAATTAAATAATTAATTTGATTTGAACTTAGTTCAAATCCTGCTTTATAATAGTCGTATAGTTTTTTGGCTGTTGCTCCAAACATAGTGGGTACAGCAAGGAAAAATGAAAATTCTGCTGCTGTTTTTCTGTTGATTTTTTGTGTCATTCCTCCTACAATACTAGCACCACTACGAGATGTTCCGGGTATCATTGCTAAACATTGAAAAAAACCAATTTTTAAAGCAGTCATATAATTAATTTTTGTATGAGCAGTCGGGTTTTCTTTATCAAATTCTTCATTTTTTTTAAACCAATCATCTACTTTTAATAGGATAAAACCTCCAATAATTAATGAAACTGCAACGGTTACTGGGCTTTCTAATAACTCATCAATTACATCATTTAACAACAATCCTAAAACTACTGCAGGTATAAATGCTACTAATAATTTTAGATAAAAATCGATGCTTTGAAAAAAACGTTTCCAATACAACACCACTACCGATAAGATAGCTCCTAATTGAATAACAATGGTAAAAAGTTTGGTAAAATCATTGCCTGCAATCTTCATAAAAGATGATGCAATAATCATATGTCCTGTTGAAGATACTGGTAAATACTCAGTAATTCCTTCAATAATGGCTAAAATAATTACTTCAATTAAATTCATTCTTATTTTTTAGGATTTACTAAGATGGCATAAATCTCAATACCTAATCCAATTAAGACTAAGGTGGGTGCTAAACGTATTCTACGCCAACTGTAAATTTCTGGGTTAAATACATTAGGATCATCACTTCCTCCTCCTGTCATTAAGATAAATCCAAGAGTAATAACTGTAATTCCTATAAACATAATGGTATAATTTTTTTTTCCGAAGAGAAACTCTTGCTGTGGTATTTTATTATTATTTTTACTCATAATTTAATAGTATAATTCGTTTGTCTGTAAATTTAAAAAGCGTTGTGTAGCAAAAAAAGTACTTATCCAAGTAATAATAAAAGCTATAATTAATATGCCTCCTGCCAAATATCCTAAAGTAATATAATCTTGCAATAAAGCTAAAGAAGGAACTCTTTTATCTATGTAAAATATTATAAATCCTAATCCTAAAATTGCAATAAGAGCTCCTAGCATTCCTAATTTAATACTTCTCCAAATAAAAGGTTTTCTAATAAATTTTTTTGTAGCACCTACCATTTGCATTGTTTTGATGTTAAAACGTTTAGAATACACTGATAAACGGATAGAACTATTGATAAGAATCATTGCTACAAAACCAAAAAAAGTACTTAGTATTAATAACCAGAACCCAATACGTTGTATGTTTTCTGTTAATAATTTAATAAGTGGTTTGTCATAAAAAACATCAACAATAAAACTGTTTTTTCTAAATTTTTTTTCTAAAAAAGTCATTTTTTTTAGAGTTACAAAATCTGCTTTTAAGTAAATATCTATTTCATTTTTTAAAGGATTTGTTCCTAAAAATTTCACAAAATCTTCCCCAATATCTTTTGTTAAGGTTTTAGCTGCTTGTTTTTTGCTAATGTATAGTATTTTTTTGGTAAAATTTTCTTTAGAAAGTGATGTTCTTAAACTATCAATATTTTTTTTAGTAATCCCATTTTTTAAAAATAAGGTTATGGCTATTTTTTCTTTAAAGCGGTTAGAAACACTGGTAGATTTTAATAACACCAGTCCCAAAATACCTAGCATAAATAATACCAAAGCAATACTAATTACTACAGAGATATAAGAAGATTGCAAGCGCCTTTTTTGGTAAGAATCAAACGAGTTAGACATTGATGATAGTTAATGTTTTATGGATTGCAAGATACAAAAATAAGTAAGCAATTTACTATCTAAATTTTACTGTAATTTTGTTTAGTACATGACAAAAATATAATTAACTGATTCTTAGAAAATCAACATCGGGTAGTTAGATCAAGATATTAATATTCAGTATATTAGTAGAGTAATTTTAAAGATTTTACTAATGAAGAATACCAATGTTATTACCAAAAGTAATG
>CAZZPG010000112.1:0-6587 GCA_964655975.1 uncultured Flavobacteriaceae bacterium | reverse complement strand
AAATTATCATCAGAACCAAATTTACGTTTTAAGGCAGCTCTAAAAACTTCTTCTAAAATAGACATTAATGTTACTCTGTCTATGCTTTTAATATCTTTAAATTCTGAAAACGAATCTATTAATGCTATGTTTTCCATTACTTCTTTTGCTTAAAATACAATCTTCACTTTTGCTTTTCGAATCTCTTTATATAAAATCGTTGCTGTTTTTTCTACAGTAACTTTTCCTTTACCAATGGGCTTTTTTTCTCTTAATTTCCAAGATAATATAATTTTATCATCATCTGCTAGTTTAAGAGTACCTTCTACTGTTTCTGCTATTGTTTGTACAGTAAGAATTTTATTAATATTCTTTTTATATTGTCTGTTTACTCGTAAAGGTTCTGCAATGTCTGGTGAGGTAACTTCTAAAGAAAAATCTTCTTCTTCTCTGTCTAAATTATGCTCTACATTCCTGCTTATCCTTATAATTTCTTTTAATGAAACACCCTTATCTCCATCTACAATAACTAGAATTTTATTATTCGTCAAAAACTTTAACTCTATTAAAAACAATGATTTGTTTTCCTCTAACGCTTCTTTTACTAAGTTTTTTACTTTTTCTTGATTCATTTTAGTTATAAAAATAGGGGACAATTAGTCCCCTTCTTTTTCTGTACCCTTATTTCTTGGCAAATATAAAACTTATTTATAAATAAACAAACAACGTATATTAAATATTCAAGGCAAATTTACCAATCTTATCCTAAATAAATTTTAGAGAAAAGAAAAAGTATTGATTTTATTGAGAAATTTTAAGTTTACCATTTATTTATTTATTTTTTAAAATGTTAATGATAGGATTATCCTGAAACACAAAATAAGCTCTTTTAGCGGCTTTTTCTTCTGCTCTTTTTTTAGACGTGGCTCTTCCTTTAGATATTATTTCTCCATCAATTTTTAACTTTACACTAAAATGCTTTACTGATTCATTTCCTGTATCTTCATACGAAGAGAAAGAATATTCCTTTTTTTGTTTTTGACACCGTTCTATTATTAATCCTTTATAACTAGTAATTTTACCTTCTAATTTTGTTATATCTACATAAGGATCTATTACCTTTTTAAAAATAAATTCTTGGCAAGATTTATAGCCTTTGTCTATATAAATAGCACCTATTAAAGCTTCAAAAATATTACCATGAATATTATCACCAATTTTATTATTTTCTACATTACTTTTTACAAAACGAATTAAGTTAAGGTCTTTTCCTAACTCATTTAAGTGCTCTCTACTTACTATTTTAGAACGCATTTGAGTAAGGTATCCTTCTGTTTCTTTTGGAGCTTTTTTATATAAATAAGAAGCTATAACAGAGCCTAACATAGCATCACCTAAAAACTCTAAACGCTCATAATTTATGGGGTTTCCTTTTTTATCAACTGTTTTTACAGATTTATGTGTAAAGGCTTTTTTGTAGTGATTTAATTTTCTTGGAGAATAATTTAATACTTTTTTTAAATCGTTATAATATACCTCATCTTCTTTAGAATGTGGTTTTATTATTTTACGAATTAAATTCATTAATCTTTAGTCTATTTTTTTAATAGCCAAACAAGCATTGTGTCCTCCAAAACCAAAAGTATTACTAAGAGCTATTTTAACATCTCTTTTTTGGGCTTTATTAAACGTAAAGTTTAATTTATTATCTATTTCGTCATCATTTGTAAAATGATTGATTGTTGGTGGCACAATACCATGCTTTATAGATAATATTGCAGCAATGGCTTCTACAGCACCTGCAGCACCTAATAAATGCCCTGTCATAGACTTGGTAGAATTGATATTAATGTTATAAGCATGTTTGCCAAATACTTCTTTTATTGCTTTTGATTCTGCAATATCTCCAAGTGGAGTAGAAGTACCATGCATATTAATAGCATCTACATCCTCTAGTTTTATACCAGCATTTTGTAAGCAGTTTAACATCACATTTTTAGCCCCCAAACCTTCTGGATGTGGTGCTGTAATATGATATGCATCAGAAGACATTCCTCCTCCAATAATTTCTGCATATATTTTTGATCCACGTCTTTTTGCGTGTTCATATTCTTCTAAAATAAGAGCTCCTGCTCCTTCTCCTAAAACAAAACCATCTCTATCTTTATCAAAAGGTCTTGATGCCGTTTTTGGGTCATCATTTCTAGTAGAAAGGGCATGCATTGCATTAAAACCTCCCATACCTGCAATAGCAACAGATGCTTCAGAGCCTCCTGTTACAAATGCATCTGCATATCCTAAACGGATATAATTAAACGCATCAATAAGTGCGTTAGATGATGATGCACAGGCAGAAACTGTACCAAAATTAGGCCCTCTAAAACCGTGCTTGATAGAAATTTGACCAGGAACTATATCTCCAATTATTTTAGGTATAAAAAAAGGGTTAAACCTTGGAGAACCATCTCCTGCCGCAAAGTTTAGCACCTCGTTTTGAAAAGTTTCTAAGCCCCCAATACCAGAACCCCAAATAACACCAATCCTATCAAGATTTATGTTTTCTGAATTTATCCCAGCATCTTCAATAGCTTCATCAGAAGCAACCTGAGCATATTGCGAAAACTTATCCATTTTCCGTGCTGCCTTTCTATTGATAAAGTCGGTTACTTCAAAATTTTTAATTTCACATGCAAAACGAGTTTTGAACTTGGTAGTATCAAAATATGTAATAGGTGCAGCTCCACTAACTCCGTTAATTAAGCCTCTCCAATATTGTTCAATATTGTTGCCAATTGGGGTTAATGCACCAAGTCCAGTAATTACAACTCGTTTTAATTGCATATAAATATTACTTTTTTGCTTCTTCTATATAGCTAATTGCTTGACCTACTGTCCCTATATTTTCTGCTTGATCGTCTGGAATTTGAATATCAAATTCTTTTTCAAATTCCATAATTAACTCAACAGTATCTAAAGAATCTGCTCCTAAATCATTTGTGAAGCTAGCTTCTGTTGTTACTTCGTTATCATCAACTCCTAATTTGTCTATGATGATAGCTTTTACTCTTGATGCAATGTCTGACATAATTTTATTGTTTTTAAATTTAAATCGGGGCAAAAATACAAATCTTATTAGTAAATTCTAATTTTTCCTCGAAAATATGACCTCTAAAATAAAAAAAATTATGCACTTTTTATATATAGATACCATATTTGTTAATAATTATTCTTTTTTTTGTGTACACTTAATTTTAATTTGTATGAAACGTATTGTTATTTTCGCTTCTGGTTCTGGGTCTAATGCTGAAAAAGTTATTCGATACTTTCAATCTACTAAAACGGCTGTTGTTACACGTGTGCTGTCTAACAATGAACATGCCAAAGTTTTTGATAGATGTAAAAAGCTAAAAATCAATAACTTACATTTTAATAAAACAGATTTCTTTACTACGGATGCTGTACTTAACCTTCTAAAAAATGAAGCAGACTATATTGTATTAGCTGGGTTTTTATGGAAAATTCCATTAAAAATAATTACGGCTTTTCCTAATAAAATCATCAACATACACCCCTCTCTTTTACCAAAATTTGGAGGTAAAGGAATGTACGGAATGCATGTTCATAGAGCTGTAAAAGAGCAAAAAGAGACAGAAAGTGGCATTACAGTTCATTTTATAAACAAAAATTATGATGAAGGTGCAGTTATTTTTCAAAAAAAGACGTCAATTTCTTCAGATGATACTCCAGAAATAATCGCAAAAAAAGTATTAAAACTAGAACACACCTTTTTTCCGAAAATTATTGAACAAGTAATTTTAGAACAACATGGCTAAAAAAAAATATTATGTTGTTTGGAAAGGGAAAGAAACAGGAGTTTTTACAACTTGGAATGCTTGTAAAAAACAAATAGATGGTTTTAATGGTGCTCAATATAAATCTTTTGTGTCAGAAGATGAGGCAGAACTAGCCATCACCAAAAGTTTTGATAATTACAAAGGAAAAAATACTAAAAAAGTGACACTTTCTGCATCTGAAAAAGCAAAATACGGCAAACCAAATTTAGAAAGTATATCTGTAGATGCTGCTTGTAGCGGGAACCCTGGTAAAATGGAATACAGAGGTGTCTTAACGCATAATAAAAAAGAAATTTTTAAAATGGGTCCTTTTAATAAAGGCACAAATAATATTGGAGAGTTTTTAGCTTTAGTACACGGAATTGCTTTGTTAAAAGGTAAAAAAATGGAAACTATTTCTATTTATTCTGATTCTAAAATAGCCATTTCATGGATTAAGAAAAAAAAATGTAGAACAAAAATGGTTTTTGATGCATCAAATAAAAAATTACTACACTTAGTTATACGGGCAGAGAAATGGCTCAAAGAAAACTCGTTTAAAAATCCTATTTTAAAGTGGGAAACCAAAGTGTGGGGAGAAATTCCTGCAGATTTTGGTAGAAAATAAAAAGCCTTATAAATTATACATTTATAAGACTTTTTTATAATGGTTGGTTGATTTTTTATCCTTTACAACTCGCTTTTAAAAACTCTCTATTCATACGAGCAATATTTTCTAAAGAAATTCCTTTTGGACATTCTACTTCACAAGCTCCAGTATTGGTACAGTTACCAAACCCTTCTTTATCCATTTGAGCTACCATGTTTAATACACGGTCTACGGCTTCTACTTGTCCTTGTGGTAATAATGCGTATTGAGATACTTTTGCACCAACAAACAACATAGCACTAGAATTTTTACAGGTAGCAACACAGGCTCCACAGCCAATACAAGCGGCAGCGTCCATTGCTTCATCTGCGGCGTGTTTAGAAATTGGTATAGCATTGGCATCTTGTGTATTTCCTGAAGTATTTACAGAAATAAATCCACCTGCTTGTTGTATACGTTCAAAAGAAGTTCTATCTACCACTAAATCTTTAACAACAGGAAATGCTGTTGCCCTCCATGGTTCAATAGTAATGGTGTCGCCATCATTAAACATGCGCATATGTAGCTGACAGGTTGTAATTCCTCTATCTGGTCCATGAGCTTCTCCGTTAATGTATAAAGAACACATACCACAAATTCCTTCTCTACAATCATGATCAAAAGCTACAGGTTCTTCACCAGTATTTACCAATTGTTCATTCAATACATCCATCATTTCTAAGAAAGACATATGTTCTGAAATATCAGTCACTTTATAATCGACCATTTTCCCTTTGTCGTTAGCATCTTTTTGACGCCATATTTTTAACGTTAAATTCATCATCTCTTAACTTATTATTTGTATGAACGTTGTTTTAATTCAATATCATTAAATTCTAATTCTTCTTTATGCAAAACGGCATCACTTGGTTCTCCTTTATATTCCCAAGCAGCTACATATTTATAGTTTACATCATCTCTTTTTGCTTCTCCTTTTTGCTCTCCGTCTAACTCTACAGACTCATCTCTAAAATGACCTCCACAAGATTCTTTACGATTTAAAGCATCTAAAGCAAATAATTCTCCTAATTCTAAGAAATCGGCTACTCTACCTGCTTTTTCTAACTCTTGATTAAATTCGTTTAAATTTCCTGGTACCTTTACATCTTTCCAAAAATCTTTTCTTACATCTTTAATTTCGGCAATGGCTTCTTTTAGGTGCTTTTCGTTACGTGCCATACCAACTTTATCCCACATAATTTTTCCTAATTTCTTATGGAAATAATCTACAGAGTGTGTTCCTTTATTATTGATAAAGAAGTCTAAACGATCTTTTACTTCTTTTTCTACTTCATCAAACTCTTTGGTGTCTGTTGCTATTGCACCTGTACGAATATCATCAGATAAATAATCTCCAATAGTGTATGGCAACACAAAATAACCGTCTGCCAAGCCTTGCATTAATGCCGATGCTCCTAACCTATTTGCTCCGTGATCTGAAAAGTTTGCTTCCCCGATACAGTACAAACCTGGTACGGTAGTCATTAAATTATAATCTACCCAAACGCCACCCATAGTGTAGTGGGTTGCTGGATAAATCATCATTGGTGTTTCATACGGATTTTCTGCAATGATTTTTTCATACATCTGAAATAAGTTTCCGTATTTCTCTTCGATAATTGCTTGTCCTAATTTTATAATTTCTTCTTTCGAAGGATTTTTTATACCATGAATTTTAGCTTGCTCTGTTCCGTATCTTACAAATGCTGATGCAAAATCTAAATACACCGCTTCTCCTGTTGCATTTACTCCATAACCAGCATCACAACGTTCTTTTGCAGCTCTTGAGGCTACATCACGTGGCACTAAGTTACCAAATGCAGGGTAACGTCTTTCTAAATAATAATCTCTATGTTCTTCGGCAATTTCGGTAGGTTTTAATTTTCCTTGTTGAATGGATTTTGCGTCTTCTATACGTGCTGGCACCCAAATACGACCATCATTACGTAAAGATTCTGACATCAATGTTAATTTAGATTGATAATCTCCAGAACGCGGAATACATGTTGGGTGAATTTGTGTATAACAAGGATTTGCAAAATAAGCTCCTTTTTTATGGATTTTCCATGCAGCTGTTGCATTAGACCCCATTGCGTTTGTTGATAAGAAATATACATTTCCGTATC
>CAZZPG010000111.1:0-6716 GCA_964655975.1 uncultured Flavobacteriaceae bacterium | reverse complement strand
ATATGTTGTTTTTTACCTGTGTACGGATTTACTTCGGTATTAGAATAATATTTTACCACTGCAAACAGCACCATTGCTGCTCCAATTAAAAGTTTTACCTTAAAATTACCACGTCTTCTCATTACTTTTTTATTTTTTATTGAGGTAAATATACAAAAAATATCATCCCAACTAAAATGTTTTTGACTTAACAAACATAGGAAGCTATTTAGCCATTCTTAATAATCTATTTTCAGCAGATAAATCCTTATATTTGCCTCTTATGAATTTTTTTTTCTACAAATATCATGGTACTGGAAATGATTTTGTTATGATTGATAACAGAACAAAATCATTTCCAAAAGAGAAAATAGCTAAAATTGCTTTTCTATGTAATAGACATTTTGGAATTGGTGCAGATGGACTCATTTTATTAGAAGATGACCATATATATGATTTTAGAATGATTTATTTTAATGCAGATGGAAGTGAAGGTACTATGTGTGGAAATGGAGGTAGATGTATTGTTGCTTTTGCAAAAAAATTAGGGATAATAGAATGCAAAACCATATTTATTGCTACTGATGGTTTACACAACGCTACCATAAAAGATACTATTGTTTCTTTACAAATGATTAACGTTGATACTATAAAAGTGAATGAAAATTTTATTTTTGTAGATACTGGATCTCCTCATCATATACAAATAGTAAAAAATATTGATCATTTTAATGTACTTGGTAAAGGTAGAAAAATTAGAAATGATATTTATGGCACAAAAGGAAGTAATGTTAATTTTGTAGAACAAATAAACCAACACACATTTAAAGTAAGAACCTATGAGCGTGGTGTAGAAGATGAAACTTTGGCATGTGGCACAGGTGTTACTGCTGTTGCACTTGCTATGTACAAAATAAAAAAAACAAAAAAAACAAAAGTTAAATTAATGACAAAAGGAGGCGTGTTAGAAGTATCTTTCACTAAAAAAGAAAATACATTTCTCAATATTTTTTTAACTGGAGCAGTTTCTTTTGTCTTTAAAGGAACTATAACAATCTGATGAAAACTTTACAAGGAACAAATGTACATTTACGGGCTTTAGAACCAGAAGATTTAGACTTTTTATTTAAAATAGAAAATAATGAGTTTTTTTGGGAAATAAGCCACACACAAACTCCTTTTTCTAGATTTTTATTAAAAAAATACTTAGAAAATGCCCATTTAGATATTTTTGAGACCAAACAGTTACGGTTAATTATTGAGGAAAATTCTTCTAAAAATCAAATAGGGATGGTTGATTTATTTGATTTTAATCCACAACATAAAAGAGCGGGTATTGGTATTTTAATTTCACCAAAATATCAAAAAAAAGGGTTTGCTTCTGAAACTTTAGAATTATTAATTAAATACTGCTTTTCACATCTACATTTACATCAATTATATGCCAATATTATTTATGATAATAAAAAAAGTATTCGCCTATTTACAAAATACAATTTTACTCAAGTAGGCATTAAAAAAGATTGGATTTTTAATAACAAAACATACAAACATGAAATTTTATTTCAACGCATAAATGAATAAAAAGAGAATATATAGCACTATAGCTTTCTTGCTTATTATTGTAGGAATAATTGGCTTTAATTATTATCAAAAAATATTTGGTAATAGTGTGGTAAAAACAGGGAAAATTTATATAAAAAAGAAATCTTCTTTAACTGAATTAGAAAAAAATCTATCTCTATTTCTAAAAAATACTTCTGATTTTTTTTGGCTTTCTAAAAAGAAAAAATTCACAAAACCAAAAGGAGGTATGTACCTTTTAAAAAAAGGAATGTGTTTAAATGATGTTGTTAATTTATTACGAAGTGGCAACCAAACACCTGTAAAGGTTTCATTTAACAATCAAGATACTTTAGAAAAATTGGCAGGAAGAATTGCACAACAAGTAGAAGCAGATTCATTATCTCTTTTACAAGTAATGAAAAATTCTTCATTTTTAAAAAAGTATCACTTTACAGAAAAATCCGTTTTAGGAATGTATATACCTAATAGCTATGAATTTTATTGGAATACCTCTCCAAAAAAAATTAGAGCTAAAATGTTACGTTTTTATAAACTATTTTGGAATAATACCCGATTAAAAAAAGCTAAAGAATTAGGATTAACAATAGAAGAAGTAATTACCTTAGGCTCTATCGTTCAAAAAGAAACTGCACAAAAAACCGAAAGACCTATTGTGGCAGGCTTATATTTAAATCGCTTAAAAAATGGTTGGCCATTACAAGCAGACCCAACATTAATTTTTGCAGTAAAAGAACTCAAAGGTCAAGATTTTGAAATAAAAAGAGTTTTAAATACAGATAAAGAAATAGTTTCTCCTTACAATACTTACAAAAATAAGGGCCTGCCCCCTACTCTTATTGCAATGCCAGATATTTCTGCTATTGATGCAGTTTTAAATTATACCAAACATAACTATTTTTATATGTGTGCAAGTATAGATAAAATTGGGTTTCATGATTTTTCTAAAACACTAGCTCAACACAATAGAAATGCGACTAAATACCAACGTTGGATTAATCAACAAGGAATTAGACGTTAACGATTTGGACGTTGAAAATATTATTTAATTAAATGAGGTTTAAGTATTTACATAAAATTATTGTGTTTTATCTATTTCTAATTGTATTTCAAATAGATGCACAAACTAATACCTCTTTTTGGAAAAAATCTGATACATTACACATTAAACGAAGAAATACTGTAGCAATAACTACAAGTATTTTATCTATAGGTAGTTTAGTGGCTTTAAATCAACTTTGGTATGCAGAGTATCCGAAATCAAAATTTCATTTTATTAATGATAATAACCACTGGAAACAAATGGATAAATTAGGGCATATTCTAACTACCTATTCTATTGGAAAGGCAGGAATGCAAGTACTTAATTGGTCTGGTATTTCTAAAAAAAATCAACTTATTTATGGTGCATCTTTTGGTTTCTTTTACCAAAATATTATAGAAATTTTTGATGGATTTTCTAAAAACTGGGGAGCTTCTTGGGGAGATATTATTGCCAATGCAACTGGTACAGGTTTACTTGTTGGACAAGAAATTATTTGGAATGAGCAACGCATTACTCCAAAATATTCTTTTCATCAAACAAAATATGCCTCCATAAGACCAAATACTTTGGGAAGTGATTTTTTAGAGCAATCTTTAAAAGATTATAACGGACAAACCTATTGGTTGTCTGTAAATATTTGGTCTTTTAATAAAAAAAGTAACTTCCCTAAATGGCTAAATATTGCTGTTGGGTATGGGGCTAATGGGATGTTGTACGGAGTAGATTCTCCAACTAATTTGGTTGCTCAAAACCCGTTTAGACAATTTTATTTGAGTTTAGATATCGATTTATCAAAAGTAAAAACAACATCAAAATTACTACAAACCATATTTTCTATTATTAATTTTATAAAAATCCCTTCTCCAACACTTGAGTTTAGTAATAGAAATGGTTTTACATTTCATTATTTATACTTTTAAAAACAAAAAAGCAAAACTTTAAGTTTTGCTTTTTTGTTTTTAAAAAAATGGTATTTACTTCATTGATTTGTACAATGCTCTATATTCTTTAGATTTATCATCTATTTCTAAAGTATCATATATATTTAGTAAACTTCTAACTGTATCAATACTTCTGTTTAAACTATCTGCTTTTTCTAAATATGGTAATGCCTCTTTGTAAACTTCTTTTTGTTGTTTTTCTAAAGCTTCATATTTTTTAAAGTTTGATAAATTTTTGTTCATCTCTTCAATAATTTCTTTTTCTTTATCAAGAATTACTACAGACAAATTCATATAAGCATCTGAATAATCTGGTTTTAATTCAATTGCTTTTTTATAATATTTTTTAGCATCATCAACTTTTCCTTCATTAAAATTAACAACTCCAAGATTGTAATATAGTGTAGGATTGTTTGGATCCATTTCAATAGCTTCTTTCATCAAAATAGCAAACTTATCCATTTTCTTTAATTTGATATACAAATCAGCTTCTGCAAGTAATAAATTTAAATCTTTTGGATTTGCTTCTCTTGCTTCTTTTATTGCTAAAATTGCTTCATCATTTTTTCCTTGATCTTTTAAAAGATATGCAATATTTTTAATAATTGTTGCTTGTTTTGATTTTGATACTTTATCTTCTGGTTTTATATATTGCTTTGCTTTTACCATTAGGTTTCTTTGTATCTTTGAACCAAGATTCTCTACTTTTCCTGTAGATTTATTTGTGGCAAGATACTGTACAGAAACACCTGTATAACCAAGATTTTTTAACTTTTTATAATACTTTAAAGATGCCTCATAATCTTTCGATAAATAAGCACTAACGGCTGCATTATACAAAAAAGAGGTGTCTTTAGGACTTATTAAAAATGTTGTATAAAAATCTCCTGTTGCATTTTTATAATCTTTTGCATTGTATAATTTTATGGCTCTTTGAGATACGTCTTGAATAACCTTATTTAACATAGGGGTTGCCTTAGGTGTATATTTTGATTTTTTTATTTTTTTCTCGTAAGCCATTAAATCATTAAATGATTTTGCTGCAATTGTATATTCTTTTTTTCCTGCAAATGCTTGCCCTCTTAAAAAGTAGTATTTTGCTCTATATTTTGACTTAGCATTTTCAATAGAGCTTTCAATTGGCTTCATTGCCAAAATAGCGACTGTATAATTCTGCTTTTTAATAGCTTTTTCTGCTGCTTTCAACTCAGCTTTTTGAGCAAAAGAAACAATTGATATCAATCCTATAAAAAGGGTTAAAATTTGTGTTTTCATTTTTGTTATTTTAATTGATAATATAGTTTACTCTTTATTTTCTATTGAACTGTTTTCAATTTCTGTGCCATTTTCTATTTCTTGTTCATTTTCATCTTCATGCATCACTTTTGCAACTGCAGCAATACTATCATTATTTTTTATATTAATTAGTTTTACTCCTTGTGTTGCTCTACCCATTATACGTAAATTTTTTACTGCCATACGAATGGTAATCCCTGATTTATTAATAATCATTAAATCATTAGAGTCATCTACATTTTTAATAGCGACTAAGCTACCTGTTTTTTCTGAGATATTTAAAGTTTTTACTCCTTTCCCCCCTCTGTTGGTAACTCTATAGTCTTCTAATTTAGATCGTTTTCCGTATCCTTTTTCAGAAACTACCAAAATATTACTTTCCATATCGTTTACAGCTACCATACCTATTACTTCATCTTTTTCGTGTTGTAACCTAATTCCTCTAACACCAGAAGCAGTTCTTCCCATTGGTCTTGTTTTAGCTTCTTCAAAACGGATAGATTTACCCGATTTTAATGCCAACATTACTTGACTATCTCCTGTGGTTAATTTCGCTTCTAACAACTCATCACCCTCTCTAATAGTTATTGCATTAATACCATTGGTTCTTGGACGAGAATATTGCTCTAAAGAGGTCTTTTTAACTTGACCTTTTTTGGTTGCCATAATAACATAATGACTATTTACGTACTCTTCATCTTTTAAATCTTGCGTTACTAAGAATGCTTTTACTTTATCATCTTGCTCAATATTTATTAGGTTCTGTATAGCTCTTCCTTTTGATGTTTTACTACCTTCTGGAATTTCATATACACGCATCCAAAATACTTTCCCTTTTTGGGTAAAGAATAGCATATATTGATGGTTGGTTGCCACAAATAAATGTTCTAAAAAATCTTCATTTCTAGTTGCCACACCTTTTTGCCCACGTCCTCCCCTATTTTGAACTTTATATTCATCTAAGTTTGTACGCTTTAAATATCCTGCATTAGAAATAGTTACCACAACTTTAGAGTTTGGTATCATATCTTCTATACGCATATCTCCACCTGCGTATTCTATAACAGATCTACGCTCATCGCCATATTTATCTCTTATTTTAATAAGCTCATCTGTAATAATTTGGTAACGTCTTGGTTCATTTGCTAAAATATCTTTTAAATCTATAATTGTGTTTACAATCTCATCATATTCTGCACGTAATTTATCTTGCTCTAAGCCTGTTAACTGGCGTAAACGCATCTCTACAATAGCTTTTGCTTGAACCTCAGTTAAACTAAAACGTTCTATTAATTTTTCACGTGCTTCATCACCATTTTTAGAAGCTCTAATTAATTTAATTACCTCATCAATATTGTCTGATGCAATAATTAATCCTTCTAAAATATGAGCTCTTGCTTCTGCTTTCTTTAATTCATATTCTGTTCTTCTAACAACTACTTCATGTCTATGCTCTACAAAATAATGAATTAATTGTTTTAGGTTTAATTGTTCCGGACGACCTTTTACCAACGCAATATTATTTACGCTAAAAGATGTTTGTAACTGTGTGTATTTAAATAATTTATTTAGAACGATGTTTGGGATAGCATCACGTTTTAAAATATACACAATACGCATTCCTTTTCTATCTGATTCATCTCGGATATTAGAAATACCTTCTAATCTTTTATAGTTTACTAATTCAGCAGTTTTTTTAATCATGTCTGCCTTATTCACTTGATAAGGAATCTCCGTAACAATAATGCATTCACGTCCTTTTACTTCTTCAATAACGGCTTTTGCACGCATTACAATACGTCCTCTACCTGTATGAAAAGCATCTTTTACACCGTCATATCCATAAATTATTCCTCCTGTAGGAAAATCTG
>CAZZPG010000110.1:0-6962 GCA_964655975.1 uncultured Flavobacteriaceae bacterium | reverse complement strand
CATTTTTTTCAATAGAGATACTACGTCTAAACCTGAGCATCCTGCTAAAGAAGACAACATTAACGCTTTTGGACCAAAAGCATCTATATGATCTGAGCCTACTAATAATTTGGTTTCGTTTGGGTTGTCACTTTCAAAAACGGTATTCCCTTTCCAAATGGTTGTAACAGTGTGTGATGCCATAATTAAATTATTTTTTTTGTAAAATTTTATTACAAACCTAGAGGAATACAAAATAATGTCCTAAAAAAAATAGGATAATTTTTAAATATTTTCCTCATTTGTTAGGAAAAATATTATTTCTTTCCCTCTACAATGATTACAATTTCTCCTTTGGGAGGTTTATTGGTGTAATGTTGTAGAATTTTAGAGGTTGTTCCTCTAAGGGTTTCTTCAAATAGTTTGGTGAGTTCTCTACTTACTGATACTTGTCTATCTTCCCCAAAATACTCCACAAAATGAGTTAAGGTTTTTACCAATTTGTGTGGCGATTCGTAAAAAATTATCGTTCTAGTTTCTTCTGCTAATAGTTTTAAACGGGTTTGCCTTCCTTTTTTTATGGGTAAAAATCCTTCAAAAACAAATTTATCATTAGGTAAACCAGAGTTTACTAAAGCAGGCACAAATGCTGTTGCTCCTGGTAAACATTCTACTTTTATATTTTGTTGCACACAGGCTCTGGTTAGTAAAAAGCCTGGGTCTGAAATTGCTGGAGTTCCTGCATCAGAAATTAACGCACAAGTTTCTCCATTTTTTAATTTATTGATAATACCGTCTACAGATTTATGTTCATTATGCATATGATGCGAATGCATTTGTGTGGTAATATTGTAGTGTTTTAAGAGTTTACCACTGATGCGAGTATCTTCAGCCAAAATAAAATCTACTTCCTTTAAAATTCTAATAGCTCTTAGGGTGATATCTTCTAAATTTCCTATGGGTGTGGGAACTAAATATAATTTTGACATTGTAACAAGTTTTATAAAAAAACAAATTTACAAAAGAATTGGGTTAAAAAGTAGGCTTTGAAATCTTATCATTATTTTTGTTTTGTAAAAACTATTTATATGTAGTTTTATTGTTTGCTTTTTATTTTACTTTAGAGTTTATCAATAAAAAAGGAAATACTATATTTACCATTTTATAAATCTATTATAATTTAAATGACTAAAAAAGTTAAAAAAGGAAGTAAAAATCCAGTAATTTCTACTAAAAAAGTATCTGTTTTTTCATTTTTTAAAAACAGACAGACACAAACTATTATAGGTAGTTTTTTAATTTTGTTTGCTTTTTTTCTATTAATAGCGTTTATTTCATTCTTTTTTAATTGGCAAGAAGACCAAAGTACCTTAGGTCAATTTACAGATAAAGCTGTAAAAAGCCATAATTTATTAGGCAAATTAGGTTCAAAATTAAGCCATCTTTTTATTTATAAAGGTTTTGGGGTGGGTGCTTTTATGATACCATTTTTACTGTTTATTTCTGGATTGTATTGGCTTTTTAATACAAAAATTTCTAAAATTATTATTTCTTGTAACTGGGGGCTATTAAGTATGTTGTGGATTTCTATTAGCTTAGGTTTTGTTCAAAAAAAATACGCTCTTTTATCTGGAGTTATTGGGTTTGAAGTAAATGAATATCTTAGAACTTTTATTGGTAAAATAGGATTGGCTATTATTCTTTTCTTTTTTTTTATTGCCTATTTGGTAATCCGTTTTAAAATTACACCAGAATCAATAGTAAAGATATTCCCAAAGAGAGAGAAAAAATCTATTTCTAGTTTTAATAAAGAAAGTACTATTTTAACTGATGATGCTAAGTCTAAACTATCCGTAGAAAACCTACAATCTCCTATTCAAAAACATTCTAATATTGGCACTACTGATAAACAAAATACGGATACCACTATACCTTTAACTATTGCTATTAAAGAAGAAAAAGAGACATCATCTGAAGTGAAAAAAGAAGTAGAAATAGCTATAGAAAAAGTAGCAGAAGAAAAGAGTGTTGCAGAAAATTTATCAGATAAATTAGTAAAGGATTTTGGAGAGTTTGACCCAAAATTAGAATTGGGTAATTATAAATTTCCAACATTTAATTTATTAAAACAGTATAACGAAAGTATCTCTATAGATCCAACAGAATTAGAAGCAAATAAAGATAGAATTGTAGATACTCTTAAAAATTACAAAATTGGTATTGCAGAAATTAAAGCAACTGTAGGGCCAACCATTACACTTTATGAGATAGTTCCAGAAGCTGGAATTAGAATTTCTAAAATTAAAAATTTAGAAGATGATATTGCCTTATCACTTTCAGCTTTAGGAATTCGTATCATAGCTCCTATTCCTGGAAAAGGTACAATTGGTATAGAAGTTCCAAATAAAAAAGCCACCATTGTATCTATGTATTCTGTAATTTCTTCTAAGAAATTTCAAGAATCTAATATGGAGTTACCTATTGCCTTAGGTAAAACCATTTCAAATGAAACCTTTGTAATAGATTTAGCAAAAATGCCTCATTTATTAATGGCAGGAGCAACAGGGCAGGGAAAATCAGTAGGTTTAAATGCCGTATTAACCTCACTTTTATACAAAAAACATCCAGCAGAGGTTAAATTTGTTTTGGTAGATCCTAAAAAAGTAGAATTAACGTTGTTTAACAAAATAGAACGTCATTACTTAGCAAAATTACCAGATTCTGAAGAGGCTATTATTACAGACACTACTAAAGTAGTAAATACGTTAAATTCTTTGTGTATTGAAATGGATAACCGTTATGATTTACTTAAAACGGCAATGGTTAGAAACATTAAAGAGTACAATGTAAAATTTAAAGCACGTAAACTAAATCCAGAAAACGGACATGAGTTTTTACCTTATATTGTATTGGTTATTGATGAATTTGCCGATTTAATTATGACGGCAGGTAAGGAAGTAGAAACACCTATTGCCCGTTTAGCTCAATTAGCCCGTGCCATTGGTATTCATTTAATTGTTGCTACCCAACGCCCATCAGTAAATGTAATTACAGGTATTATTAAAGCAAATTTTCCTGCAAGAATAGCATTTAGAGTTACGTCTAAAATAGATTCTAGAACTATTTTAGATGCCTCTGGTGCAGATCAATTAATTGGTAGAGGAGATTTATTATATTCAGGAGGAAATGAAATTATTCGTATTCAATGTGCTTTTGTTGATACACCTGAGGTAGAAAAAATTACCGATTTTAGTGGTTCGAAACGTGCATACCCAGATGCACATTTACTACCAGAATACGTGGGTGAAGAAGGTGGCACAAATATTGATATTGATATCTCAGATAGAGATAAACTCTTTAGAGAAGCAGCAGAAATAATTGTAACAGCACAACAAGGTTCTGCATCTTTATTGCAGAGAAAACTGAAATTAGGATACAACAGAGCAGGAAGATTGATAGATCAATTAGAAGCTGCTGGTATTGTTGGTGGTTTTGAAGGCAGTAAAGCAAGACAGGTATTAATACTAGATTTTGTCGCTTTAGACCAGTTATTAGAAAATGAAAAAAATAAATAAAAAATGAAAAAAATAAGTAGTGTATTTATTATATTGTTAATATCTATAAGTAGTTTTGGGCAAAAATCATCAGAAGCAAAAAAAATATTAGATGAGGTTTCTGCTAAAATGAGTACTTATAAAAATATGTATATAAGCTTTAGTTCTTCTTTAACTAATAAAGATGCGGGTATTAATGAAAATGATGAGCCACCAATGAGGGGTACTATTACTTTGCAAGGAGAAAAGTACAGTTTAGATTATATGGGTAACAAATGGATGTATGATGGGAAAAACTTATACATCATCAATCCAGATGAAAAAGAAGTAAACATTACCAGTGAAGAAATAGATGATGATGGATTTATTTATCCCTCTAAATTATTAACTTTTTACAAAGAAGGATATAATTATTCTTTAGGAAAACTTAAAAATTTTAAAGGAAGAAAAGTACAATTTATTGATTTAGATCCAATAGATAGTAATTCTGATATTGTAAAAGTAAAATTAGGTATAGATGCCAAAACAAAACATATTTACAAAATGATACAAATTGGTAAAAACGGTTCTAAAACAACACTTACAATCACAAAATTTAAAAGCAACCTACCTATCTCAAAAAAACTATTTACTTTTGACAAAGAAAAATATCTAAAACAAGATTATACAATAGATTAATCTGTTTTTGTAGAAAGTAATGAATGAGAATCTTAGACAAATACATACTTAAATCCTTTTTAAGACCTTTTTTTGCCACATTTTTAATAGTACTATTTGTATTAATTATGCAAATGCTATGGCAAACCCTAGAAAATATTGCTGGTAAAGGAGTTAGTATTGGGTTTATCTTAAAATTCTTATACTACACAACCTTAATAATGATTCCACAGGCATTACCTATTGGTGTCTTACTTTCATCAATTATGGCATTAGGAAACTTAGGTGAGAACTATGAATTTGCTGCAGTAAAATCTGCAGGAATTTCATTACAAAGACTAGTAAGGCCTATTGTTTTTTTAGCCTTTTTATTGAGTGCTATTAATTTTTTATTTTTAAACAATATTTATCCGTACGCAATTTTAAAACAAAAAAATCTTTATCTAAATATAAAAAAAAAGAAACCCTCTTTAGCACTGGTTGCAGGTAGTTTTAATTCTGAAATACCCAATTATCAAATAAAATTTGAAGAAAAATATGGGGAAAACAACAACCTTTTAAAAAAAGTGTTAATATATGATGTATCAAGTAGAAGAGGAAATCAAAAAGTAATTACAGCCAAAAGAGGTAAAATTATTTCTGAAGAAGGAAGCAGGTATATGACTCTAATACTTTATGATGGCTACTTTTATGAAAACCATTTAAACAATAGAATTGATTATAATCACCAAAAAAGAATGCCAGCATCTAATGGCAGTTTTAAAGAATATGAATTTAATATTGATATTTCATCTCTTTCTGGAGGTGATTTAGAGGCTGAAAAATACACCAAAATACACAATATGTTAAGTGTACAACAATTAGGAGACACCATACCAATTATGAAAAGCAATTATGATGAATTTATGGCCATCAAATCAAAAAACATTTACAATAAAGTTGGAGCAAAACAACTTTATAATTATCCAGACACTTTAAAACCAAAAGAGTTAGATGCTAAAATCTTAAATAATTTTAATTTAAATAATAAAGCTGAAATTTTAGATGATGCAATATCTAAGACCATCAGAAGTCTTATTAATATAGAATCTAACAAAAAATTCTTAAAAATTAAACGTAAAAAATTAAATTTGTATGATATTGAATATTATAATAGAATAGCATTTTCTCTTTCTTGCTTAATACTATTTTTTATTGGAGCCCCTTTAGGTTCAATCATAAGAAAAGGAGGTTTTGGCTTACCTATGGTTTTAGCAATTTTTATATATGTTTTTTATTATTTTGGAAATACCTTTGGAAGAAATTTAGCAGAAGAAAGCTCAGTTTCAGCATTTATTGGTTCATGGATTGCCGCTTTTGTAATGATTCCCATAGGATTTTTACTAACAAGAAGAGCCACAAAAGATATGGGTTTATTTGATATTAACACATTTTTTGCCCCTATTACTAACTTTTTTAAAAAAATACTATCTAAAAAAATAAAAAATATATGACACCACAGCTTACAGCAAAAAAAAGTCAATTAAACACTATTGAAGAAGCTATTGAAGATATTAAAAAAGGAAAAATAATTATTGTTGTAGATGATGAAAATCGAGAAAATGAAGGAGATTTTGTAACTGCTGCAGAAAAAATAACACCAGAAATTATTAATTTTATGGCAACTAACGGACGGGGTCTGATTTGTGTTCCGTTAACAGAAAATAGATGTAAAGAATTAGATTTAGTAATGATGGTAAACAACAATACAGACCCTATGAAAACTGCTTTTACCGTATCAGTAGATTTACGTGGAGGTGGCGTTACTACAGGGATTTCTGTAGCAGATAGATCAAAAACAATAAAAGCATTAATTAACAAAAATATAAAATCATTTGATTTAGCTAGACCTGGTCATATTTTTCCGTTAAAAGCTAAAGAAGGAGGCGTATTAAGAAGAACTGGGCATACAGAGGCTGCAATAGATTTTGCTCGTTTAGCAGGTTTAGAACCTGCAGGAGTTATTGTAGAAATTATGAATAATGATGGCACAATGGCACGTTTACCTCAATTAATAAAAGTCGCTAAAAAATTTGATATTAAAATTGTTTCTATTGAAAATTTAATAGCTTACAGAATGGAGTATGATTCTTTAATTGAAAAGAAAGAAGATTTTGATATAGAAACAAAGTTTGGTACATTTAGATTAAGAGCCTACCAGCAAACAACTAACCATCAAGTACATTTAGCCTTAACCAAAGGAAAATGGACTGCTGATGAAAAGATACTTACAAGAATAAACTCTACATTAATAAATAATGATATTTTAGGAATACTAACCAATGATGCAGACAAAAAACTAGACAAAATATTTACTGCCATTAATAAAGAAAAAAAGGGAGCTATTATTTTTATTAACCAACAGAGTGAATCTTTAAGTTTATTAAAAAGATTACATATTTTAAAAGAAAATCAAACTAAAGGAAAATACAAAGCTCCAAGAATTGAAATGGATCATAAAGATTTTGGTATTGGTGCTCAAATTTTACATAATTTAAAAATAGGTAAATTAAAACTACTTACAAATACACAACAAACCAAACGTGTGGGTATGATTGGATATGGTTTAGAAATTGTAGATTATGTAAGATATTAAAGGATATAACAATTTTTACATTGTTTTGAGTTTTAAGATAAAATAACCTGTTTATAATATAAAAAAAACTAAAAATATAGTTATTCCCTATTCTTAAATAATTATAAATATTACTTATAATTAGGAATAGTTTTTAA
>CAZZPG010000109.1:0-7000 GCA_964655975.1 uncultured Flavobacteriaceae bacterium | reverse complement strand
TATTCCTATCCCAATTCATAAACTTATGCAAACCACCTACTTGCTCTAAAATTTGAATCTTTGGGCGTAAATATAAATGGTAAGTATTTCCTAAAATAATATCAGGATTTATCTGCTGTTTTAATTCTGTTTGATGTACGCCTTTTACTGTGCCAACTGTACCGACTGGCATAAAAATAGGTGTTTCAATAACTCCGTGATCTGTAGTAATTACTCCAGCTCTTGCCTTAGTTTTAGGGTCTTTATTTTTTAATTCAAATTGCATAGAGCACAAAGATACGTTTATTTAAGATTTGAAAAATTAAAAGAATTCTTAAATTAAGAACTATTTTAGTACTTATATTTTTTAAGATAAATTTAGAGTAGTAAAAACTACTTTTATTTTAAAAATGGTAAAAGCTATATTTAACAGGGTTTAAGAAACTATTTTCTTTTTTTTCTACTCAATGGTTTTGTGTTTATTCTAAATTTTAGAGAATTTTTTCTAAAAGAAGCTCTTTTTTTATTAAAATCTGTAGGTTTTTGAGAGGTTTTCTTTCTAGAAATTATTTTTTTCTTTGTTTGTTTTATTAAAGAAGCTTCTTCTGTTTTAGAAGAAGTTGCAATCATTTTATTAATTTGGGTGAGTTCCTCTAGTGTTAGTTCTCTCCAATTGCCAGTTTTAAGAGTTCCTAACTTCACATTCATAATTCGAGTACGTTTTAATTTGGTTACTTTATAATTTAAATACTCACACATTCTTCTTATTTGTCTGTTCAACCCTTGGGTTAAAATAATTTGAAAGACAAAATTACTAACCTTTTTTACGGTACATTTTTGAGTTATCGTTCCTAAAATCGGAATTCCATTTGCCATTTTCTGTACAAAATCATCAGTAATTTTTTTATTTACTGATACAATATATTCCTTTTCATGATTGTTTCCTGCTCGCAATATTTTATTAACAATATTACCATCATTTGTCAAAAAAATTAAACCTTCGGAAGGCTTATCTAAACGACCAATCGGAAATAAACGTTGTGGATAATTAATATGTTTTATAATATTTTTGCGTTCTTTACTATCTGTAGTAGAAATAATTCCTACAGGTTTATTTAAGGCAATATATACTGTTTTTGGAGGGGCTTGTAATTGACGACCATCTATTTTTACCACATCATCATCAAAAACTCGATTTCCTAATTTTGCAATGACTTCATTAATGGTTACTCTACTAGCTATAATTAATTTTTCTGCATCTCTACGAGAACAAATACCTGTATTACTAATATATTTATTAAGGTTTATTGAGTTTTGATTGATGTGTTCCATTAAGGTTTATTGCTCATAAAAATTATAAAACAATATTAAAATAATACAATTAATTATATTTAAAACACTCTATAATATGGGGCTATTTTATAGTAAAGACTTATTAAGAATATTCTTTTTTAGTTATAGGGTATAAATTATTATTGTATTTGATAAAAAACTTAAAGGTTAGGTTAAGTTTGCTCCATCTTAAAGATAGTGTATTTTCACATCTTTTTTAAGTTGTTTAACTAAATATTTTTTTATACCATGGTTCCTTTTCTTTAGTTACATAACCGTAGCCATAACCATAGCCATAGCCATAACCTCTATTCATATCACTATCATTTATTACAATAGCCATATTTGGTAGTTTTTTTTCAGCATATAATGTTTGAGGAACCGTTAACATACGTTTATCTAAGTAATTTGCTCTTGTAACATACAAAAACATATCGGCATATTTTGCTAACAATAATGTGTCTGTTACTAAATTTACAGGTGCAGTATCTACAATTATATAGTCATAATTATTTCTTACCTCTTCAAATAAATCATCAATTTTACTAGTCATTAATAACTCTGCAGGGTTTGGTGGCACTACCCCAGATGAAATAATATCTAATCCTTTAATTTCTGGAATTGTAAACGTTAATTCATTTAACTTAAGTGAGTTATTGGTGATAAAATTGGTAATTCCTCTTCTATCGGGTATTCCTAAATATTCTGTTACTTTTGGGGCTCTTAAATCCATCCCTAATAATATTACTTTTTTCCCAGATAGAGATAATGTTGCTGCTATATTAATGGAGATGAATGATTTTCCTTCTCCACTTGTTGTTGATGTGATAAAGATAGTTTTCCCTCCTTTTTCTCGTCCTTTATTGGTTAGCATAAAGTCTAAATTGGTTCTTATTAACCTAAATGCTTCTGCTGTACTTGAACGAGCATCTGTACCAATTACAATTTTTTTATTAGTTTCTGAATGAGGAACATCCCCTATAAAAGGGACAGATGTTAGCTCTTCAATATCTCTTTTACTATGAACTTTTGTATCTAGTAAATTTTTAAGGTAAATAACAATAAAAGGCACTAATAAGCCTAATAATAATAGTGCTGCTAAATATATAATTGATTTTTTTGGCGAAACAGGGTTTTTAGAAGCATACGCAACATCTATTATTTTTGCATTGGGTACTGTAACTGCCAAAGAAATAGCCGTTTCTTCTTTTTTCTTTAACAAATAAGAATATAAACCAGCTTTAATTTCTTGTTGCCTAGCAATGTCTATGAAACCTCTTTCTTTTGCAGGTATTGAGTTTACTTTTGATTGTATTTTATGTGATTGCTTTTCTACTTGATGTAACTCTATTTGTAATGTAGATATAAAGTTTTTTAAACTTTGTTGTAAGCTTGATTTAAGATTTAAAATTTCATTTTTAGCCTGAATTAATTTCGGGTTTTTTTCTCCTGCATTAATGCTTAACTGATTTTTCCTTAAAATTAATTCATTATATTTTTCTATTGATATAGAAATACCTACATCTTTAAAGCCCAAATTTGCAGGTAAATATTTATATTCTTTAGATTGATTATCTAAATTATTTTTTACTGATTTAGCAATGCTTAGTTGTGTTTGAAGCGTCGTTTCATTTTCTATACTTTTTGACAACGACTGTAATATTAACTCACCTTCTTTAGAAATGCCTGTAAAACCTTTTTCTCTTTTATAATTTTTTACCTCATCATCAATAATTTCTAAACTTTTACCAATTTCTATCAACCTTTCCTCAATAAAATCTTTTGTTTTTTCTGAAACTTGATTTTTATCAAAAATAGCATCTTTATTATATTGATATACTAATTGATTTAATATATCTTCTGCTTTTTTAATAACAGCATTATTTAATGACAGTTTTAAAACACTTGATTTTTTATTCGCTGGACTAATTGTAATCGCTTTTTGAAGCTTGTCTATGATTTTATATTTTGGGTATAAATGGACTATTACCTCTTTATCTTTTTCTTTGTTTTTGAAATTAGTACTCTTACGAATAACAAAACTACCTAACTGATTATTAATTACTTCGTTATAATTATACGAAGAAAAACTATTGCCTTCTATATCTTTAAATTCTACAGTGTTTAAGCCTTTTAAAGAAACCGAGAAAGTGGTATCTCTCATTTGAAGCACAGAATCCTTTTTAATAAATATAATTTTAAAAGGACTTTTATTATAGATTTCACTTTTCTTAATTTTTCCTTCCGTAATATACACCACGTCTAAATTTAATGAATCGACAACATTTCCAATAATTTTTCTTGATTTTAAAACCTCAATTTCATTGTCTGTGTTATTTGACCCTCCTCCTGTAATCCCTAAATCTTCAAAAGCTACTAATTCTGCAGAAATACCAGATTTCTTATTATCTTTTATCATAATAGTAGAAGATGCACTATACCGTGAAGTTGCGTATCTAAGATAGATAAAAGATAAAATTATAGATAAAATTACAGATAAAACAAACCATTTCCAATGAATTAAATATCTTTCTAATTCTTCTCTAATACTAATGGTATTATCATTCTCTATTCGAGCTTTTATATTTTCTTTATTCATTATTTTCTTGTTAAAATAGAAATAAGTGAAATTAGTACTGATGATATTGATATTATAACACTATAATTTGGGTTATAGGAAGCTGATTGTACCTTAGGGTTATTAGGCTCTACATAAACCAAATCATTTTGTTGTAAATAATATACAGGAGAGTTAAATGTTTTCATAGAGGTTAAATCTATTCTATGTTGAGTTTTCCTACCATTTTCTTCTCTAATTATTAAAATATTATTTCTTTGTGCAGAAATATTCAAATCTCCTGCCAATCCAAGAGCCTCCATTATGGTAATTCTTTCATTTGGGATTAAAAATGTTCCTGGTGTTTTAACATCTCCTTCTACTGTAACTTTAAAATTTGTTATCCTAATATTAATTATAGGGTTTTTTAAATGATCAGGTACCAACTTAGTTCTTAATAATTTAATCAACTCTTCTCTTGTTAAACCTCCTATCTTAATTTTTCCTAAGACAGGAAAAATAATATACCCACTACTATCAATTAAATAATTTTGTTGTCTTGGCGTACCAACTACTGCATTTGTAGAGGCAGAAAAGGTTACTACTGGTAAATTAAATGGTTTAGAGGAGATAATATTTTCAGAAGATACTGTAATTTGTACTAAATCTCCAGATTTAAAGATTGTTTTATAGTTGTTACTTACATTTTCTTGATTAATTGTATCTTTATTAAAATAAATAATATCTTTTTTAGATACACATGAAACCATTGCTAAAAGAATAATCAGAAAAAAAAAAAAATTTATAATTTTCATTGTGTTTTTATAATTTTGGCAAAAATAGGATTAAATTTTTATTTTATCTAATTTTTCATATTCAGAGTTATTAGATTTATATTCTGGCACTATTTTTTTGATAAATTTAACTGTTTCTTTATTATTTATTTCTAAATTTTTGATACACAACTCTTCAACAAGACTTACCATCAACTTAGTATCAATTTTTTGTGTTTTTGCTATCATTATTTTTTTATGATAGGTAGGTATTGTATTCTCGCCAGTGGCTAATAACTCTTCATACAATTTTTCTCCAGGTCTGAGTCCTGTAAAAATAATATCTATATCATCTGGATACTGTAAGCCTGATAAGTGAATCATTTTTTTAGCTACATCAAAAATCTTTACTGATTTTCCCATATCAAATATATATATTTCTCCTCCCTCTCCCATTGTTCCTGCTTCTAACACTAACCTACATGCTTCTGGAATGGTCATAAAATAACGGGTAATATCTTTGTGTGTAACTGTTAATGGACCTCCTTTTTCTATTTGTTTTTTAAATAGTGGAATTACCGAACCGTTAGAGCCTAATACATTACCAAATCTAGTAATTGTGAATTTAGTTTTGGTGCTTTTTTCACTTAAACAGCTAATATACATCTCTGCTACTCTTTTTGTTGCTCCCATAACATTAGTTGGGTTTACCGCTTTATCTGTTGATACCATTACAAAACGTTCTACATCAAGCTCTAAAGAAATATCAGCTATATTTTTTGTCCCTTCAATATTTATTTTCACTGCCTCATAGGGGCTTTCTTCCATTAAAGGAACGTGTTTATAAGCTGCTGCATGAAATACTTTTTGGGGTAAAAATTCCTTAAAAATACTACGTATTCTTTTTGCATCTCTTACGTCTGCAACAACGGTAGTAAAATTAGCAACTCCTTGTTGTTTTAATTCTTGTTGCAAGTCATACAACGGAGATTCTGCTTGGTCAATTAAAATTAAATGTTTGTAGTTATATTTACTTAATTGTCTTGAAATTTCACTACCTATTGAGCCTGCTGCACCTGTTACCAAAATTACTCTATTATTAACATCTCTTTGTAAAATAGGGTTATTAATATCTATTGGTGCTCTTTCTAATAGGTCTTCTATTTTTACTTGTTTTATTTGGGTTGCTTGTAAATCTCCTCCTACCCATTTTGTTAAGGGAGGTACAATTTTAACTTCGACATCTAAATGTAAAAAACTATCTGTAATTTCTAATAATCGTTGTGGTTTTACTTTTTGAATAGAGATAATAACTTCATCTATTCTATTTTCTTCTATAAATTTTGGGGTTATTTTATCTACAGAATACACCCTTACTCTATCAATTTTTTTATTAATTTTGTTTTTATCATCATCAATAAACCCTATAATATCGTATCTAATTTCTGTTCCTCTATTTAAAGCTCCGTAGGTTATAAGTCCAGAATCTCCAGAGCCATAAATTAATACATTAGTTACTTTACCTAGTTCAGACGAAATAATTTCATAAAATGCTTTAAAGATAAACCTACTTACAATAAGTACAAAAGTACTCATCAAATAATGGATAACAACAATTGATCTTGGGATGGTAAAATCTTTACTAATATGAAACACTTTATTAATAAAAACAACACTTATAATACCAATTGCTATAAGTGTAGTTCCTATAAAAACATTAAAAGCATCTTTATTTCCTGTATGCCTTACAATACCTTTATAAGAGCCTATAAAAAGAAAACTTATTATAGAAAGTACAATTACTATGGGCAACTGTTGCCATAGATTTTTTATATCAAAATTAAAGCTAATATTAAACCTTATAGAATAGGCGAAAATAAAAGAAAAACAAACCAAAAGAACATCTATAAACAACACCACCCAACGAGAGGCGTATTTATTTAATGTTTTTAAAAAAAAATTCTTTATCATATATTCTAAATAAATAGTAGGGGCTAATTTACAATAATTTCTTTTATTTCTTCTTTTTATTTTTCAAATGATTCTATTATAAATTCTTCAAAATTATTAGGGGTGATATTTTTTTTGATTGCATTTGGGTAAGCATTGGTAAACGTCTTTGTTATCTTTATTTTTCTGTGGTTACTCCATTTAAACTCGTACGTAAAAAGTTGCCCATCAATTTCTTGTTGTGTATGTGTCCTCCAAAAATAAGCATTTGCATAGATTGATTGATTGATTGATTGATTGATTGATTGATTGATTGATTGATATACTAACTAAGCATATGCCTGCGCTGTTGCGCCTTGGTCAAATCGAATTTGTCCAACTCAAACTCGACCCACTGCTCCTCGGAGAA
>CAZZPG010000108.1:0-7175 GCA_964655975.1 uncultured Flavobacteriaceae bacterium | reverse complement strand
TATTATTAGAGTAAACAATAAAAGAATACCTTTAGTTATAGGAATAGGAGGTAACAACACCAATGCAATTATAGAAGAAATAAAAAGTACAAATTTAACAGATTTTGATGCTATTTTATCCATTTCTCCATACTATAATAAACCAACCCAAGAGGGCATTTATCAGCATTTTAAAGCAATTTCTAGCATAACTTCAAAACCAATAATTATATATAATGTACCTAGCAGAACAGCATCAAATGTATTACCAAAAACTATCATTAGATTAGCAAATAAATGCACTAATATAATTGGAGTAAAAGAAGCATCTGGAAACCTTGTACAAGCAATGGCTATAATACAAAATGCCCCAAAGAATTTTTTAGTAATTTCTGGAGATGATATGATGGCGTTGCCAATTGTTTTAGCAGGAGGCTCTGGAGTAATAAGCGTAATAGCACAAGCATTTCCATCAGAATTTTCAAAAATGATTTATTTAGGACTTACAGGAAAATCATCAGAGGCTTATAAAAAGCACTATACATTTATGCAAAGTATTAATCTGATTTTTGAAGAAGGCAATCCTGTAGGCATAAAATCAATGTTAGAAAAACTAAATATTTCATCTAATAATGTTCGATTACCCTTAGTAAAAGCATCAGAAGAATTGCAAATAAAAATGACAGTATTTTTAGAAAATTTTTAAAAAATTTCCTAAAATAAGAATAATATTAACAAATTTTTAGCAATAAAATTAACATTAAAGAATAGATTTAACCTTTTATTGCACCATACAATTTTAAGCTATAAAAAACGTTTTAATAATCCATAATTAATCACTAATTTTGCCAAATGCAAAAAATGAAAAATTTAACGTATTTATTTTTGATGATCTTTTCATTATCATCCTGTAGTGAATACCAAAAAGTGTTAAATAAAGGTACAACCATTGAAAAGTATAAAATGGCAGTAAAAATGTACGAAGAAAAAAAATTCAATAAATCTTTGCGTTTATTTGAAATGATAATCCCACAATATAGAGGAAAACCTCAAATGGAACGTATACAATTTATGGTTGCACAATCTAATTTTAACACAAAAAGTTATAACATAGCAGCCTATCATTTTGAAAGATTTACAAAAATTTATCCTAAAAGCTCTAAAAAAGAAGAAGCCGCATTTTTATCTGCATATAGCTATAAATTGGCATCTCCAAGGTTTAGCTTAGATGCTACAGATACAAGAAAAGCATTAAATTCTTTTCAAAACTTTATTAATGTTTACCCAGAATCTAAAAAAATAGATGAAGCCAACAAACACTATAAAGAATTAAGATATAAGTTACAAAAAAAATATTTTGAAATAGCAAAAACCTATTATAAAACAGCAGATTATGATTTAAGAAATTACCGAGCTGCTATTGTAGCTTTTGATAATTTACTAGAGGATTATTTAGGGTCTGAGTTTAAAGAAGAAGCACTGTACTACCGATTAAAAGCAGCACATGATTTTGTATTTAAAAGCACCGAAAGAAAAAAACTAGGACGTATTAAAGATGCAATGAAAGCATACAAAAAATTAAAAAGAAATTTTCCAAAATCTAAATTTATGACAGATTCTAACAAAATGTTGGTAAATTTAGAAAAAGAACAAAAACATTTACAAAAGAGTTAATTATGGATTATAAAGAAACAAATGCAGCTGTAAGTACTATTACTTATAATAAAGACGCTATTGAAGCTCCTACAGAAAATATATACGAAGCAATAAACATTATTGCCAAAAGAGCTATACAAATTAATAGTGATTTAAGAAAAGAATTGGTAGATAAATTAGAAGAATTTACTACCTATAATGATAGTTTAGAAGAAGTTTTTGAAAACAAAGAACAAATAGAAGTTTCTAAATTTTATGAAAAATTACCAAAACCAACCGCAATTGCAGTTGAAGAATGGTTAAATGATAGAATTTATCACAGAACTCCAGATACTGAGTAGTTATGTCTGTGTTAAGCGGTAAAAAAATCCTATTAGGCATAACTGCAGGAATTGCCGCATATAAAACGGCAAATTTAGCCCGTTTATTTATAAAATCAGGTGCAGAAGTTAAAGTAGTAATGACTCCTGCATCTAAAGATTTTGTAACCCCACTCACACTTTCTACACTTTCTAAAAACCCCGTTTCCTCTACTTTTTACGATAAAGAAAAAGAAAATAAACTATGGAATAGCCACGTAGAATTAGGTCTTTGGGCAGACATTATGCTTATTGCACCAGCAACAGCAAATACCCTATCTAAAATGGCAAATGGAGTTTGCGATAATTTGTTATTAGCAACGTATTTATCAGCAAAATGCCCAGTGTACTTTGCACCTGCTATGGATTTAGATATGTATAAACATCCATCAACCAAAAAAAGTATAGAGAAATTACAAAGTTTTAACAATCTTTTGATTCCTGCTATTTCTGGTGAGTTAGCCAGTGGATTAGTAGGAGAAGGGCGTATGGCAGAACCACAAAATATTATAAGTTTTATAGAAAATGATATACTTTCTAAATTACCATTGCGTGGAAAAAAAGTGCTTATTACTGCAGGACCAACCTATGAAGCAATTGACCCTGTACGTTTTATAGGAAATCATTCATCAGGTAAAATGGGATTTTCCATCGCAAAAAAAGCTGCCAATCTTGGTGCCGAAGTTATCCTAATTTCAGGACCTTCTCATCAGCAAATACAACACTCTTCCGTAAAAAGAATTGATGTAAAATCTGCAGAAGAAATGTATAATAGTACACACCAATATTTTAATAAAGTAGATATTGCTATATTAACAGCTGCAGTGGCAGATTATAAACCAAAAAATATTGCAAATCAGAAAATAAAAAAGAAAGATGCAACGTTACATATAGAATTAACCCCAACTAAAGACATTTTAGCATCGTTAGGTAATATTAAAAAGAAACAGTTTTTGGTAGGATTTGCATTAGAAACTAATAATGAGTTAGAAAATGCCAAAGGAAAGCTACAACGTAAAAATTTAGATATGATAGTTTTAAATTCTTTACAAGATAAAGGAGCAGGGTTTGCAACAGATACCAATAAAATTACTATTATTGACAAAGATTTAACTGAAAATAATTTTAAATTAAAATCAAAAATAGAAGTGGCAAAAGATATTATGAACTATATTGTAAAAAAAATTGATGCGTAACATAACTTTTTTATTGTTTTTTTTGATGACTTTTGCAACAAACTCACAAGAGTTAAATTGCTTGGTTATAGTAAATTCTGATAAAATTTCGGGGTCTAATAAACAAGTATTTAAAACCTTAGAAACCTCGTTAAAAGAATATATCAACCAAACAAAATGGACAAACAGAACGATTAAAAATGAAGAAAAAGTAAATTGTGCCATTACCATTATCATTAATTCTCAAAACAGCAATCGCTTTAAAGCTAGCATACAAGTACAATCTACCAGACCCGTTTATGGCTCTACATATTTGACACCTATCTTAAATTTAAAAGATAATAATTTTGAATTTAAATATTCAGAATTTGATCCGTTACTCTACAATCATACTTCATTTGACTCTAATTTGGTTTCTACCATTGTATTTTATGTATATATTATTTTAGGATTAGATGCAGATACTTTTAATAAATATGGAGGAGAAAATCAATTAAAATATGCCGAAAAAGTAATGCTAAATGCACAACAAAGTGGTATTACTTCTTGGTCTAACCAAGCAGGAGAAAAGAATCGTTTTTTACTGATAGACAATTTGTTATCATCTAAATTAAAGGGGATGAGAAATACAATGTATAATTATCATAGAAGAGGGTTAGATTATTTTACTAGTAACAAGAAAAAAGGAAAACAAACATTAGAAAATACACTTGTTTCTTTACAGAATTTACATAATAAAACCATTGGTAATTACTTACTCAGGTTATTTTTTGATGCCAAGGTAGATGAAGTAATAAGTATTTTTTCTGATGGACCAAAAACTAGAAATAGACAAAGGTTAGTACAGATATTAAGAAAAATTTCTCCAAATAATAATAGTAAGTGGAAAAAAATTAACTAATTTTAGTCCATAAAATTACGTACACTTGCTTACATCACTTTCTATACAAAATTACGCACTAATCAATCAGTTGTCTATTGATTTTTCTTCTGGACTTTCAATTATAACAGGAGAAACAGGTGCAGGAAAATCTATTTTACTAGGTGCTTTAGGATTGGTATTAGGTAAAAGAGCTGATATTTCTACCTTAAAAAATGCTTCTAAAAAATGTATTGTAGAAGTAGAATTTGCCATTAAAAACTATAATTTACAGTCCTTTTTTGATAAAATTGATATAGATTTTGATGAAAAAACCATCATTAGAAGAGAAATTTTACCTTCAGGAAAATCAAGAGCTTTTGTAAATGATACGCCTGTAACTTTATCGGTATTAAATGAATTGAAAAGTAAATTGGTAGATGTACACTCACAACATCAAACCCTACAATTATCTGATACTCATTTTCAGTTTTCTGTGTTAGATGCGTTGGCAAAAAATCAACAAAAAATTGCTTCGTACCAAAGAGGTTTAAAACAATATAATAAATTAAACAAAGAGTTAGAAGATTTAGAGAATAAACAACGAGAAGCTAATAAACAATATGATTATAACTTACACTTATACAATGAGTTATTAGAGGTAAATTTACAAGAAGATGAACAAGTTAGTTTAGAAGAAAACCTAGAAAAATTAAGCAATGTAGAAGATATAAAACTACATTTATCGGAAGGATTAAAAATTGCTTCTAATGAAGATGTTGGGTTGCAAAATCTCTTATATTCATTAGAAAATAGTTTACAAAAAATTGCACCTTTTTCTAAAGAATATTTAGAGCTTTCAGAAAGAATTACCAGTATAAAAATTGAATTAGATGATATTGTTGATGAGCTAGCAACGGCTACAGAAAATGTAACATCAGACCCCTTAGAATTAGAAAAAGTAAACGATAGATTACAACTTATTTACAATTTACAAAAGAAGCATTATGTAAGTTCTAATGTAGCATTATTAGAGATTCAAGAGGAATTATCGGTAAAAGTAGATCACGTAGAAAATGCATCAGCAATTATTGAGCAAAAGCAAGCAGAAATTAATAAAGTTGCAAAAAAACTAGATGAAGTAGCACAAATGATTTCATTGGCAAGAAAAAAAGTCATTCCGAAGCTAAAAAAATCATTAGAAAGTCTATTGACAGATTTGGGGATGAAAAATGCCCAATTTTCAATAATAATAACGCCTATAAATAAATATTTTTTTAATGGAAAAGATACCATTCAGTTTTTATTTGCTGCCAATAAAGGGGGTAATTTTGGAGAACTTAAAAAAGTAGCTTCTGGAGGAGAATTGTCTAGAATAATGCTATCCATTAAGAAAATTTTATCAGAAAACACACAATTACCTACCATAATTTTTGATGAAATAGATACGGGAGTTTCTGGTGAAATTTCTAATAAAATAGCCACAATAATGCAACAAATGAGTAGCCATATGCAAGTGATTACCATTACACATTTACCACAAATTGCCTCCAAAGGAAATCAGCATTATAAAGTGTATAAAGAAGAAATTGTAGGAACAACAACTACCAATTTAAAGTTGTTATCGACAGAAGAGCGTGTTGTAGAAATTGCAGAAATGTTGAGTGGAAAAGCTATTTCTGATAGTGCTATTATACACGCCAAAGAGTTGTTGAATTGATGGGACTTTCTTTCTCCATAATAATTCCAGTATATAACCGTCCGAAAGAAATAGACGAATTATTAGGGAGTGTAACACAACAAAAATTTTCTTATCCTTTTGAAGTAATTATTGTTGAGGATGGTTCTACCGAAAAATGTGATGCTATTGTAAAAAAGTATGAGCATCAATTAAATCTCCATTATTTTTTTAAAGAAAATAGTGGAGCAGGAGCTAGTAGAAATTTTGGAATGCAACACGCCAATGGAAACTATTTTATTATTTTAGATTCTGATGTAATTGTACCTAAAAACTATTTATCCGAAATAAAAAAAGCACTACAAAATAATTTTACAGATGCTTTTGGAGGCCCAGATACAGCACATAAAAATTTCTCACCCCTACAAAAAGCCATTAATTACTCCATGACTTCGTTGTTTACAACGGGTGGAATTAGAGGAAAAAAGAATGGTGTAGGAAAATTTCAACCTAGAAGTTTTAATATGGGAATTTCTAAAAAAGCATTTTTAAAAACCAATGGATTTGCTCAGTTAAAAGTAGGTGAAGATATAGATTTAACCTTTCGTTTGTGGAAAAATGGATACCAAACTCAATTAATAGAAAAGGCTTTTGTGTATCATAAAAGAAGAAGCACAATAGACCAATTTTTTAAGCAAACTTTGGCTTTTGGTATAGCAAGACCACAGTTAAATAAACGCTACCCAGATACCGCAAAAATTACCTATTGGTTTCCGTCTTTGTTTATTATTGGCTTAGATATAAGTATTATTCTTGCCGTTTTTGGCTATTGGCTATTCTTGGCTTTTTACGGATTTTATTTCTTACTAATATTTTCAGATTCATTTGTACAAAATAAAAGTGTACAAGTAGCTTTTTTAAGCATTATAACTTCTTTAACGCAATTTTTAGGCTACGGATTAGGCTTCTTACAATCTAAATTTTTAAAAACTAATTCATAGAATTTAAGGTTTTTATGTTTACTTTTTTTAATGTGGTATTCTTAGTTTTAAATACAATTAGTTTGATTTTGTTTGGAAGTAGGTCAAAATAATTATCAGAAAAATGTCCTTTTATATCAGAAAATAAAAAGATATTTTTTTGTAGTGTTTTACTAGATAATTCAATTTGAAAACCATTTTTTAGTTTCGTTATTTTTTGCTGGATGACTTCTTGTTTTAACTGCAACTCTTTTGGTTTTACTAAATAAAAAAGACTTGTTTCTTTTTCGAGTTTCAAAATTACAACCACTTCGTTTTTATGAATAGAAAGGGGTTTTAAATCTAATGTATAAAATATTTTACTCGAATTTGAAGTAATTTCTATTGGTTTTGAGTCTTTAAAAAGTACTTTTCCTTTAAAATTAATTATCTGTATAGAAAGAGTATCTTTAAAAGAGGTAAAAGCATCATTTATAATAGATGTATTTA
>CAZZPG010000107.1:0-7231 GCA_964655975.1 uncultured Flavobacteriaceae bacterium | reverse complement strand
AATTTGATGTCTAATTTTATTGCGTAAGTATTTTGTAGAGGCATTACTTTGGTCTTCTCTCCAAAGAAGTTGATGGTGTTTTGCATAAGTTAAAATTTCATTACGAGAAAAAATAAGGAGTGGGCGTACAACATTTTTATTAATTGCAGGAATTCCTGTTAATCCTTCTAAACCTGTACCACGAGATAGGTTAATTAAAAAGGTTTCTACGTTATCATCTGCATGGTGTGCCGTTAATATATAATTAAATTTGTAATTTGTAATTAATTCATCAAACCAAGTATAACGTAATATTCTTGCTGTTATTTGGATAGATTGTTTTGTTTTTTTAGCAATTTTTTTAGTAGTAAATTGTGTAGTAAATGTTTTTATTTGAAGCTTTTTTCCTAGGGTTTTTACAAATACTTCATCTAAATTACTTTCTTCTCCTCTTAATTTAAAATTACAATGAGCAAGTGTAATATTAAATTTTAATTGATACAATAAATGTGTTAAGACCACGCTATCTACCCCTCCAGAAATGGCTAATAATAATTTTTTATCGTGTAAAAACGAAAAATGAGAGTTAATATGTTGTTGTAATTTTTTTTGCATAATCTTATCAAAAATACACTTTTTGATTGATTTTTACAGATTGGCTCTAAATAATTAAACTATTCTTGATGAGATTATACTAATAAAATTACAGGTGTTTTAAGATAATATAAGATGGCTATTTTTTTTTAAAAAACTTTTTTACATCTTTTAAAAGAGTAGGTTTTGTAATAATTTTTTTATTTTTATTTAATATAAAATAATTAGGAGTAGAGTATACTTGGTAATTTTTGGCCGTTTTGTTTTGCCATTTGTTTAAACCCAGTACATTGTGCCATCCTTTTAATTTTAAAATATAATTGTTCCAAGAATAGATATTCTTTTCTAAAGCAAATGCAATTACTTTTGTGTTTTTTTTGTCTTTCATAAATTTATATAATTGCGGAATTTCTTTTAAACAATGCGAGCACTCTGTACTCCAAAAAACTAATACATAGTTGTTTGCATCATTTAAAGTAGATAATTTATAAAATTTTTTACCTTCTTCCCAAGAAAAATCTGGGGCTATTCTACCCACTTCTGCAGCTAATAATTGTAGTTTTTCTTCTTTAAATTTTTTATTTTGAAGTGTTTTTGGAAGTTTGTCATAATATTTAGTAAATAATTCATCTACCATATCAACATTTTTTCTAGCTTCAAATTGTGTTACTAAAAACTCAATAACATCTTTTTTAAAAGCAGGTTTTTCTACTATGTTCATTACTTTTTCTACGGATTCTTTGTATAATTTTTGTTGTAAAGTAGAGTCTTTAGAATAGTTTAAATAAAAAATATAATCTGTAATTCTATCAACCAAGAAAGAAGAATTGTATAGTACAGAATCATTAAAATTCATATTTAAAAAGAAATTTTTAACAATTGATGTTAAATAGTCTTGCATAGAAAGAATTATTGTTGGAGCATTTTTCCGTAATGTTGCTTTTATAAAATGGTTTACCATCATTCCTTTAGACTTGTTTAAATAAATTTGTTGTACGTCATTTACTCTAGCTAGGGCTTGTTTATAAGATGTAGTTTGTGTTATTTTTGGTTTTTGTAAAGCAATTATTTGTATAGAATCTAAAGTATGTTGGGTTAAATTAATAGCTTGTAAATATTCTTTATATAACTTGTTTTCTCTTGAAATACTGTACTCAATAGATTGTTCTGGATATGTTGGATTAAAAGAGAATTCAATATTTTCTTTATTAAATAAAAAATCTACAAACCCAGCCTCTTCGGTATTGTATGTTACTCTATAGGACCCTGATTTTGCGTTTTTAGGTAATTGAAATTGAAATTTGGCAACTTCTTGTTTTTTTCCATGAATAAAAATTGTGTCTTTTTTTGAATTGGTATTGCTTATAAAAACTTGTCTAGCTCCTTCAATTTTGTATAAAATAACCCAATTACTTTTGTATAGAGGGCTCATAGTTCCTTTAATAGTGTATTGGGCTTGAGTAATTGTGGTTACTAAGACCAATAAAGAAAGTAGTTTTTTCATCAGATATATTTTTTTTATAAAAGGTTTTTGTAATTCTTAAATATCATTTTCAAGAAATGTACCAAAAATACTATTTCTTAACTATATATAGGTACATCATAGTATTAAAAACAGTAAAATGAAGAAAAAGAGGAGGTTTGGAGTCAAAGAAAATGTACTATTTATAAAGATAAGAAAGATGTGGGTACTTTAATTTAAAAAACCTAATAGCTCAAAATAGGTAATAATTGCTTCTTTAATTAAGACAGATTGTTCTCCTGGTTTTAAGTTTGGCAATTCTGCAATAATTTTGTAATGAGGCCATTTATCATCATCAAAAAAATCAAACTCATAATAGCCATAGGGTTCTAAAAGTTTACAAATGGCAATATGCATAATGTTTATTTTTTCATCTTTACTAAAAAATTTATATCCCTGCCCTAATTCTTGCACTCCTATTAAATAAAGGATTCCATCAAGAGTTAGTTTATCATCATCTGTAAATTGAGTAGATAATTTATTTACTAATTCTTCCCATTTTTCTTTTAATGTAGTATTTTTATTCATTGATTTTAAAAACTTGTTGCAAAAATACGCATGAACTACTATATTTACACAAATTTTTTGAATGAATACTTTTGATATTGTTATAGTTGCTTTATTACTCTTTGGTTTTGTAAGAGGATTAATGAAAGGGTTGTTTGTAGAAGTTGCTTCTTTAGTGGCTTTAATTGGAGGTGTATATGGGGCTATTCATTTTTCTGAATTTGTAGGGAGATATTTAAAAGAAACCGTTTCTTGGGATGAGAAATATATTTCTTTAGTTGCTTTTGCTGGTACTTTTTTAGTAATTATTATTGTCATTTCTCTTTTAGGGAAATTATTTACCAAATTAGCAGATTTTGCATCGTTAGGAATTATCAATAAAATTTTAGGAGGTGTTTTTGGCACATTAAAAATAGGATTAATTTTAAGTGTAGTTTTTATTTTTTTTAGTAAGATAAATGATACTATTCCATTTGTTAATAAAAAAACTTTGAACGAATCTGTTTTATACAATCCTGTAAAAAAGATAGCCCCAACCATTTTTCCTTCTATTATTAGAAATAAAGAGGAAAAAGTAGAACCTCTCATTTAGAAAAGGGTATTTTGTAATAATTATTGTATATTTCAATAAATTTTTAGAGTGAAATTAATACCAAAAATAGGTGCTGTTATTTTTCTATTTGTACTATATTCTTTTATACAAGTACCTAATTGTGATATTTTAAAAAACGGAAAATTCACTTATAAATTAGGGAAAGAAACGGTTTATGTAACTTTTACTGAAATAGAACAAATAGAATATCATAAAAATAGAAAATATTATATTAAGTCTAGTATAAGTTGGTTTTCTGACTGTAAATATTTTTTAACTATTAAAGAATCTACTTTACCAGATTTTCCTTTTAAGATAGGAACAAAATTAACTGTTAAAATAAAAAAGGTTAAAGGAAATAGTGTTTTTTATGAAACTTTTTCTCCTGATGGCCGCTCTTGGAAAGGAAAATTTATAAAAATTAGAGAGTAATTTATGTTATTATTTCTACTTTACCAGTAGATAAATTATATACCCCTCCTACAATTTTAATTTCTTTTTTTTTTTCCATTTCTCTTAATATGGGTGATTTTTGTCTAATTCTTTTTATGGTTAATATTACATTATTATAGGTAGTTTCTTTTACAAAATCTTTATTTGATGAGTTTGTAATAATAGTATTTGTTTTTTTTAAGGTAAGCCTTATAGCAGGTGTAATATTACTTAACATAGCTGTAATATTGCCTAATTCTACACAATCACAAGCCGCTTTAATTGCTCCACAATTTTGGTGTCCTAGTACAAAAATTAATTTACTTCCTGCTATTTTGCAAGAATATTCCATACTTCCTAAAATATCTATATTTTCAAAATTTCCTGCTACACGGGCTACAAAAATATCTCCAATAGCTTGGTCAAAGAGTAATTCTACAGGAACACGAGAATCTATACAAGAAAGAACAATAGCTTTAGGAAATTGACCTGTAGTGGTTTGATAAATTAATGCCTTATGGTCTATAGAATGTATTTCATCATTTATAAAACGGTTATTGCCTTCAATAAAACCTTGCAGTACATCATTAGGAGTTAAATTTTGCTGTATTTCTTTGGTTATTGCTCTATTTCTAAAACCCATAAGAGATTCTTTTATTAATTAAAATGAAAAAAATAGAGGTTTTAGATTTCCTTTAATTCATTAGAAAGCATCCATCCTATTTTTCCATCAGCTAATTTAATCTTTTTCCAGTTATCTACCTCATCTAAAATAGTTACTCTTGTTCCTTCATGTAAGCTAAAGACATTATCAGAATTTAATGTTGGAGCATTTTTTATGGCAGTTTTTTTAGCAAAAACAATGGCGTGTCTATTATTTTTAGAAAAATGATATTCTTTAAAGGTAATAGAAACAGCACTTATTAATAAAATAAATAAAAGAATACTTGTAGTAAAATACAACCTCTTTTTTGATGGCGTTTCTGCAAAATAAAACAACAAAAATAATAACGAAGCTAAAAATGAAAAAACTACAACTACAATTGCCCATTGATTGTACGAGAGTTTTTGGAGATAATTTTCTTCTATTTTTTGCAAAAATGTTTTTGGTAGTTTTTCTATTGCATCTAGGGTTAATTTTTTTGCAAACGTCAAATTATTTTTTGCATCTTTATTTAGCGGATTTAATTGTAATGCTTTTTCGTAATTATAAATAGTTGCCGCAACCTTGTTAAGTTTATAATAGCTATTTCCTAAATTATAATACAGTTCTGAAGATATTTGATCTGTCTCTTTAATTTTTTGATAGATATTTATTGCTTCTTTATATTTTCCTTCTTTATACAAAGAATTAGCCGTTTTAAACAGTTCATAAGGCGTTTGTGCACTACTTAAAGAGCTTATAATTACGACGAGTAAAAACAGTATTTTTTTCATTTTACAATTGTTTATCTAGTTGTGTAATTATTTGTTTTGCTTTTTCATACTCTTCCTTCATTTGTACATTTGTAGTTGGGGTGTATCTTGCAAAATCACAATCTTTTAATACTGCTATAAATTGATTGATAACTGTGTTATCTATCTTTTTTTCTTGTAAAAGAATTGTAATTTTTTGACTACTAATATCTGCTGTTTCTATACTAAATTTAGCTTTTAAATAGTTGTGTAAAGCACGTTCTAAAGCTTCATAAAAACTTTCTTTATTCCCTAATTTTTTATTAGCTTCTGATAAATATTTTTTAGCTAATTTATCTGCCTTACGTTGCTTATTACCAACAATATCTTTATCTTTTTCTTCATTTTTTTTAGCAATAATAACTCCGATAGGAATACTTATTAATGGTAAAAAAAGTAAAAGATAAAACCAGGTAGATTTAAAAAAATCTACCTTTTTTAATGGCTGAAAATTACTTTTTGTTTGTATGTATCGAAAGTTTTTTCCTGTGGTAGCAATTACTTGTTTGGTTACTGTATTTGAATGGGGTATTTCTTTACCTTCTAATACAGATACAAACAAATCTTCTGTTGTAATAGTGTGGTATTGCTCCTCTTTAGGATTAAAATAAGAAAATGATGTTCCGGGTATTTTATATTTTCCTTTAAACTGAGGCACTACTGTGTAAGTGTCTGAAACAGACCCACGTAAACCATTTAAAGTTGTTCTTACTTTTTCTTCACGCTCTGGCGTATATACTTCTAACTCTTTTGGGGTTTCTATTTTAGGAATTTCAAATAATTTTAAATTCCCTTTTCCGTCAATTGTTATTTTTATTTGAGAAGATTCATTAGCTTTTAGTATATTTTTATTTGAGGTAACAGTATATAAAAACTCACCAACGGCACCATTAAAATTATTAGGTTTCCCTTTTAAAGGTAGCTCTTTTACTCGAATTATTTTGGTGGGTGACGCAAAAGCCATTTGAACGTTTTTGGTAATAGCATTTCCAAAGAAATCTCCCCTACCTGTAGGCACACCAATAATAATGTCCATTTTCATAGGTTCTATTTTTAATTTTCCTGATTTTGTTGGAATTAACAAGGCTTTTTTAAGTACTACATACCTGTATTTTTCTCCATTATATTTTCCCATCTTTACCTGTAGCCCTTTAATATTAATATCTTGGTTCCAAAAACTATTATATTGAGGTGATTCTGTTACAGAATAATTATGTACACTAATATTTTGACTCACATATAGTTTGTATTCTACATAAATTCCTTCACCCACAAACGGATTAGATTTAGATATTTCTGCTACTAAATGTACATTTTGTTGGGCAATATAATTAGGATCATTAGGGTTTTTAGGAAGTTTTATTGCTTTTAAAACAATTATTTTAATAGGATTAGATTTTATAATTTTCTTTCCAATTATAATACTTGCTGTGCCAATAACCAGCTCTCCTTTTTTTTGAGGCTGTAATATGTAAGTGTATGATTGTAAGAAACTTACTTTACCGTTTATCCAAGACTGACTTACAGATTGACTTGGACCACCAACAACTCTAAAGTTTTTAAAATTAGGTGGTGTAAAACTATCTGCTCCTTGTTTGTTAATAGAAAACTCTATTTTTAATCGTTGGTTTATACTTAATTTATTTTTACTTACCGTTGCAGTTAATTTTGCTTGAGCAAACCCTGTTTGAGCAAGAAGTCCTAGAAATAATACTATGTATATTTTTTTTAATGTCATTTTTTAATAAAATTCAAAAGTACTAAAAACTTATGCAGCATTTTTTGTATTTCCCTTTTCTTTGGTAAGGGTTATGGATGAGATTTTACCAATCTTTCTCTCTTTTTACTTTTTTCCCTTTTGCTTTTTTAACATTCATCTTTTTCTGTGTTTTCTTTTCTTCGTTATTTAAACTCTCTAACAATTGTTTCATTTGCTGGGGAGACATTTTACTAGGCTTAGGCTTTGTTTTTTGTTTTTTATCATTTTCATTTTTTTTCTTTTTTTCTTTTTTTTTATCACTGCCTTTATCTCCTTCTTTCTTTTTATTTTTTTTCTTCTTGCCTTTATCGTCGCCTTTTTTATCTTTATCTTTCTTTTTGTCCTTTTTCTTATCGTCTTTTTTCTTCTTATCTTTGTTTTTATCCTTTTT
>CAZZPG010000106.1:0-7232 GCA_964655975.1 uncultured Flavobacteriaceae bacterium | reverse complement strand
ATAAATATTATTAATATGCTAAAAATTAAAATTAAGTTTTTCATAATTGTCATTTATTTATTATTAATATTCAATTATATTGTTATTACATCCTTTGCATGGGGGTCTATGTCCTCCTATAATTTTAAACCATTGCCCTTTCCATTTAGAACATCCACATTTATTAGAAGCCCTTGCTCTAATATAAATATATTTGTTTCTTGTTACGTTAGGTCTAAAATTTATATAAGACTGATATGGGCTAGTATGTCTTATAGAACTATTGGGTACTCTCCATTCCCATGTAAGCTCCATATTGTCTATCATTATTAGTCCTTTATAGTTAATCCCTAATATATTCCATCTTTGGTTTTGGAAATTATAATAAATACTTTCGTTAAATTCCATTAATGTAGATTCAGGGACACCAACTTTAAATTCTTTTCGTAAAATAGTTCCATTACTTAAAATTGCTTTAACCCAGCCTTTTCCATAAGAATTTGGATTTAATGCTCTAATTGTTATAGAATTATTTGTGCTAGAAATAATATTAATATTTGATGATACTTGCCAAGAAGTAGTATTGCTTCCTAAATTATTAATAATAAGTGTTTTATCATTTGAAAAGCATAAATTATCAATTGATGATAATTCTGCAACCGTACAATTGTTACTTACAACTTGCTGAAGTAAAGATGAGTTTAATAATGCGGATTTCATCCTATCACTTTGTCCATTAGTAAAATGGTTTCTACAGTTTGCACCATAGGACATAATATTTGTTGGGTCTGGATTATATCCGCCACCTGTATAATCGCAATTGGAATTAACTTGACCTAAAACACAAGGGTCTGCAGGTGTATCACAAACAAAATCACCACAGGAGTTACAGTTAGATCTATTAATGTTTTCAGAACAACCTCCTATGTCATTGCATCCTAATCCGTGATGTGTGTGAAATAAATTTAAACAGTGTCCTAATTCGTGTGCAGATGTAGGTGATAGAGCATAATTATTCATTGTTACTAAATTTGTACTTAAAATATTTTCTGCTCTACCAGCATAAGGAGCAGAGTTTACTAAATAGAAATTTACTGAAGTTGGAACATTATTAAGAGTGATTAAACTATTAAATTCAGAGGAATTTAAGTTAAAATATGTCGAGTTATTAATGTAGTCTACACTTTTCTTATTTATAAAGATATTATATGGATTATAGACACTATTTAAATTATTTACTATTGCGTCAATGTTATTTGGATTAAACCCTCCACTAGAATTGGAATTTCTAACAATATGAAATGATACATTAATACATATTGAAGAATTATCATAGTTTTTAGAGTATAAATTTAAAAAATCATAGTTATTAGAATTAGAGGGGGTTCCACAAGTTTGCCCGCTTACTTCGAAGAGTGTAAGTAGTAAAATAGTTAAAGTAATAATTTTTGCTTTCATAATTCCCATTGTTTAAATGTTCTTTTTTTGTTTTAATCGTGTGCAACTGGGCGAGGCAACCCCTTCGTTATGTGCAGTGCGTTCTTAGGGGTACTGCACATCAACTTGATATATTGTGAAACGCAATATATGCAAATTAATTGAGATCTGTTAGATAATTGATTTTTTTTTGAATTATTATTTTTAATAACCAATCACAAAAAATGAAACACACGAGAAAAACTCCTCATTCTATCTAAAAATCAATAAAATAAACTCGAACGAAAAAACAAAACTAGAAAAAAATAATGCTTTTAAACTGTGCCCAACAATTTGTACAATCCATTACTTACTTACGGATTTTCCTATCGGAAAATCCTCGGATATTTCTCAGTTCAGTTTTTTTACTATCTTAGTGCAATAATTTCGCAACGAAATCATACAAGAGAACGTTAGGACAATATGAGAAACCCAAAATTAAATAAGTAAGATGGAAAGGAGGATATTATATTATAAAGGCTTGGTTTCTTAACCAAAAGTAGTTTTCTATTTAGAGTTTCCTCAAAATTTTACTACTTTTATAACTTAGAAAAAGTTGCTTCTTTAAATAAATCCCATTAATAACAAAATACAGTAATAATTTATTTGTACTGCTTGGTTCATGAAAATTGTTAACTACTTTCATAATTATCATCCCAATTTTTTACTTTGGGTTCTCCTAATTTATTTACAGATTTAGCAACTAACATAGAAACTGTAGCGTCTCCAGTAACATTTACAACCGTCCTACACATATCTAGAGGTCTATCTACTGCAAAGATTAGTGCTAGTCCTGCCTCTGGGATTCCTGCATATCCAAGTACACCAACTAACATTACCATACCAGCACCAGGAACAGCGGCAGAGCCAATAGAAGCCATAGTTGCTGTGGCAATAATACCTAATTGAGTTCCAAAAGTTAAATCCATTCCAAAAGCTTGAGCAATAAAAACAGCTGCTACTGCTTGGTACAGACTAGTACCATCCATATTTATAGTAGCACCAATTGGCAATACAAAACTAGCTACTTCTTCTTCTACACCAATATGTTCAGTTACTCTCTCCATTGTTACTGGCAATGTTGCAGCGCTAGAACTAGTAGAAAAAGCTAATAATTGTGCTGGTGATATGGCTTTCATAAAAAAGCTTGGTTTCTTTTTAGTAAACACAAAAACTAAGATATTATAAAAAATTATCATTAAAACAAGTCCTAAAATTACAGTTAAGGCATACCAACCTAAAGCCTTAAACAAATCTATACTTGGTGATTCTACAACCAAAGTTGCCAACAGAGCAAATACTCCGTAAGGTGCAGCAAGCATAATTAAATCTACCATTTTTAATATGACTTCATTAAACCCACTAAAAAAATCTTTAACAACCTTTCCTTTTTCTTCTGGAATTAATATCAATCCAATTCCAAAAAACACTGCAAAAAATATAACCTGCAACATATTTCTATTGCTAGTTGCTGATTTAAAAATATTTTGAGGAACTAAATCTATAATAAATTGTAACGGCCCTGTTTCTTTTTGGTTCTTAGCTTCTATCTTATATTTTGTTGTATTTTCTCCATAATTTTTCACCATTTCTGTACGAGTAGACTCAGTAATAGATCCTCCTGGGTTAATAATATTTACCAAAACTAATCCAATAGAAACTGCAATTACAGTAGTTATAATATAAGTAACAATAGTTCTACCTCCCATTTTAGAGAGTTTAGAAATATCTTTTAAATCTGCCACTCCTGTAATAAGTGCTGCTAAAATTAACGGAATGGCAATCAGTTTTAATGAGTTAATAAATATTTTACCAAAAGGCTTAATCCAATCTTGTACTATGTCTTTTCCTCCGTCAATGTTTGTCATTATAATCCCAACAATAACTCCAAAAAGCATTCCCAATAAAATTTTCCAGTGTAAGGCTATTTTTTTCATATAATATTCTTATAGATTTTAATATTCTTGAAAGATAAAAAAAATTTATATAAATTATATGATTTTATTTGTATATTGGGGTCTTAATTTAATAATAAATATATTACTAATAATTAAAATAAAAAAAATGTCAGGAATTTTAGACTTATTAAACAGTGATTTAGGAAAATCAATTATATCTGGTGTTGCCAGTTCTACAGGGCATGACACAAACAAAACTGGAGGTGTTTTAACAATGGCTCTCCCCGTATTAATGAAAGCGATGCAACGTAATGCCTCTACACCCGAAGGAGCAGATGGTTTAATGAATGCTTTATCAAACAAACATGATGGTAGTATTTTAGACAACCTTAGCAATTTATTTAAAGGTGGAGTTGATAGCAATGTTTTAAATGATGGAAATAAAATTTTAGGACATGTTTTAGGAAGTAAACAACAAGGTGTACAACAGGTTATTGGGCAAAAAGTAGGTGTTGATGCTGGTGGTGTTGGAAATATTTTAAAAGTTGCAGCTCCTATTTTAATGGGGTTTTTAGGAAAACAAACAAGACAAAGTAATGTAAGTAGTTCTTCTGGCTTAAGTGGCTTATTAGGAGGAATGCTTGGAGGGAATTCTACCCAAAAAGAACAGAGTTTCTTAGAAAAAATACTAGATGCAGATGGAGATGGTAGTATTATTGATGATGTTGCAGGTATGTTTTTAGGAGGCAAAAAAGGAGGTCTTGGTGGTCTTTTAGGAGGTCTTTTTGGAAAATAATCTTTTAATTTATAAAAAAAACCTTCTCAAATGAGAAGGTTTTTTTTATAAATTAAATAGAATCTTAATTATCCATTTTGTTTTTTAATTAAATTTAAAGCAGAACCTTCATTATACCAATCAATTTGACTTTGGTTATATGTATGATTTACTTTAATTATATCTCTACTATCATCTGCATGAACAACTTCTATAGTAAGAGATTTGTTTGGAGCAAACTCATATAAGTCTATAAAATTAAACGTATCATCTTCTTTAATCAAATCATAATCAGATTCATTAGCAAATGTTAGTCCTAACATTCCTTGTTTTTTCAGATTAGTTTCGTGTATTCTTGCAAAAGATTTTACTATTACAGCCACAACACCTAAATGACGAGGCTCCATAGCTGCATGTTCTCTTGATGAGCCTTCTCCATAATTATGATCTCCAATAACTATTGTTTTAATTCCTGCTGTTTTATAAGCTCTTGCTGTTTTTGGTACTGCATCATAATCTCCTGTTATTTGATTTTTTACAAAATTTGTTTTTTTACCAAAAGCATTTATAGCACCAATTAACATATTGTTAGATATATTATCTAAATGACCTCGGTAACGCAACCAAGGTCCTGCCATAGAAATATGGTCTGTTGTACACTTACCAAATGCCTTTATTAATAATTTAGCTCCTTTTATGTTATTCCCAATAGGTGTAAAAGGTGTTAATAATTGTAAGCGTTCTGAAGTTTGACTGACTTTAACTTCTATAGTATTTCCATCTTTTTGTGGTGCTAAATAACCTACATCCTTTACTTCAAAACCTTTAGGTGGCAATTCCCATCCTTTTGGTTCATCTAATAATACTTCTTCTCCTTTTTCGTTGATAAGTGTATCAGTAATCGGATTAAAATCTAATCGTCCAGAAATTGTAATAGCGGCAACCATTTCTGGTGATGCAACAAAAGCGTGTGTATTAGGATTTCCATCTGCACGTTTTGCGAAATTTCTATTAAAAGAATGTATAATACTATTTTTTGGTGCATTTTTAGGATCATCATAACGTCCCCATTGCCCAATACAAGGACCACAAGCATTAGTAAAAATTTTTGCTTTTAAATTTTCAAAAACTGCTAAAATACCATCTCTATCTGCTGTGTAACGTACTTTTTCTGAACCAGGATTGATACCAAATTCTGCTTTTGTTTTTAATCCTTTATCAATTGCTTGTTGTGCAATAGAAGATGCTCTAGATAAATCTTCATAAGAAGAATTGGTACAAGAACCTATTAAACCCCATTCTACTTGTAAAGGCCAACCGTTTTTGGTTGCTTTTTCTGTCATCTCACCTACTTTTGTGGCTAAATCTGGCGAAAAAGGACCATTAATATGTGGCATTAATTCAGATAAATTTATTTCTATTACTTCATCAAAATATTGCTCAGGGTTTGCATATACTTCAGCATCTCCAGTTAAATATTCTTTAATTTTATTTGCTTCATCTGCTACATCTTCTCTTTCTGTAGCACGTAAATAACGTTCCATAGATTCATCATAACCAAATGTAGAAGTAGTTGCACCAATTTCTGCTCCCATATTACAGATAGTTCCTTTACCTGTACAAGAAATACTGGTTGCTCCATTACCAAAATACTCTACAATAGCACCTGTTCCTCCTTTTGCTGTTACAATTCCTGCTACTTTTAAAATTACATCTTTCGGTGCAGTCCAACCAGATAATGTTCCTATTAGTTTTACACCAATTAACTTAGGAAATTTTAACTCCCAAGGCATTCCTGCCATAACATCTACCGCATCAGCTCCTCCTACTCCAATAGCAACCATTCCTAAACCTCCTGCATTTACTGTGTGCGAGTCTGTACCAATCATCATTCCTCCTGGAAATGCATAATTTTCTAATACTACTTGATGTATAATTCCTGCTCCTGGTTTCCAAAAACCAATTCCGTATTTATTAGAAACAGACTCTAAGAAGTTAAATACCTCATTACTATTATTTAACGCTGCTTGCAAATCTGTACTTGCTCCATTTTTTGCTTGAATTAAGTGATCACAATGTACTGTTGTGGGTACTGCTACTTTATTTTTACCTGCTTGCATAAATTGCAATAATGCCATTTGTGCTGTTGCATCTTGGCATGCTATTCTATCGGGTGCAAAATCTACATAATCTTTTCCTTTTATAAATGCTTTGGTGGGTATTCCATCCCAAAGGTGTGTGTATAAAATTTTTTCTGCTAAAGTTAAAGGTTTTCCTGTAATAGTACGTGCAGTATCTACACTTTTTACCATTTTAGCATATACTCCTTTAATCATATCTATATCAAAAGCCATATTATCTAAGTTTTTTGTTTATTTTTAATTTTTCAAAATTACTGTTTTTAATTGATTTTTAAAAAATAAACAGCGTTTTACGAATATTTATAAAATATTCGTAAAAATTAACAATAAAATTTTTTTTTTGATAAAATTTAAGTAAAAAAAGAATTCCTTTTTGATATATTCTTAAATTTGAAAATAAAAAAAGTAGACCTGTAAGCTGGATTTTGTTTCCGTTATAATTCAGAATCTTATCATTTATCTAGTTCTAAAATTACTTTTAGAATCTATCTGCCTACCCTTTAGAATTGAGCGAGTAGCTCTCTAACTCTAATTTACTTGACATTGCACCGTATAGAGTTTACCTGATTTCACTACAGCCTAACTGTACATTCTTTCTGTTGCACTGGTCCTCAACTTACGTTGGACGGAAATTATCCGCTATACTACTCTTTGGTGTCCAGACTTTCCTCTTCAAAATAAATTTAAAGCGATAAGATTGGTCTACTTCTTTTATTTACAAAGTTATTTTTTTATAAAAAACCCACTCCATAAATAGAGTGGGAAAATTGCTATGAAAAAGAAAAAGTGTTGCTGATAAATCAACAACAAAACAAATGTACAACAAATTTTTAAATCAAACAAAAAATACTGATTTTGGTTAGGGAAAATATTATCTAATAAAAAAGACGTCCAACTACGCTTAAAATTAATTGTTTGATTTGTATCACAAAAAAAGCATCTCTAAAGAGATGCTTTTTTATT
>CAZZPG010000105.1:0-7273 GCA_964655975.1 uncultured Flavobacteriaceae bacterium | reverse complement strand
GGTGGTTTCTGAGTCTATAAACATATCTACATTAATATCATCACCTTTTTTAATATTACTTACATCTTGGTTTCTTAAAAAATAAAATAAAGACATCATATCTTGTACGTTTCCTATATCAACTAATGTGTCCTTTTGTTTTGTAAAATCTTGTATATAAGCTTTATTGGTTTTATAGTTAAAATTAATATGTCTATTTTTTTTATATCCTCCTTCGTTTATTTTACGTTTAAATAAATAGGGTTTTCCTGTTTTTTTATCAAAATAAGATTGATAATTATCTCTTACTTTAAAAAACCAGTTTACAATACCTGTTGTCCAACCTTTACCAGTTACATGAAATACCTCTTTTCCGTTTAAAGTTATTTCATCTACAGAGAGTGTTGCATTACCTGCTTTTACGTTTAAAAAAGCACTGTACGATAGTTTAAAACGAAGCCATTCTCCTTTTTTAAAAACAGATTCTTTTTCTTGTGAAAATGAGTTCCCAATAAAAAATAATAAGGAAATTATAAGTATTGTTTTTTTCATAATATTTTCAAACATATAAAAAAGGATGACAATAACCATTCCAAAAATAACTTTTAAGTATTGAGCTTATTTTATAATTAGACAATTTATTAGATTTTTATTAATAATTATAATGTTCCTCTACGTGCTTGTTCTGCCTCAATAGACTCAAACAAGGCTTTAAAGTTTCCTTTTCCAAAAGATTGAGCTCCTTTACGTTGAATTATTTCAAAGAACAAAGTAGGTCTATCAGTTAATGGTTTGGTAAAGATTTGTAATAAATACCCCTCATCATCTCTATCTACCATAATGCCGTGTTTTTTAAGTAATTCCATATCTTCTGCAATCTCACCAACCCTATCACCAACGGTGTCATAATAAGTTCCTGGTACGTATAAAAACTCTACTCCCCGTTTTTTCATTTCAGAAACTGTAAATACAATATCGTCTGTTGCTACAGCAATATGTTGGCATCCTGCTCCTTGGTAAAAATCGATATATTCTTCTATTTGCGATTTCTTTTTTCCTTTTGCAGGTTCATTAATTGGAAATTTGATTCTACCATTACCATTGGTCATTACTTTAGACATTAAGGCAGTGTATTTGGTAGAAATATCTTTATCATCAAAGGAAATTAACTGAGCAAACCCCATAACTTCTTTATAAAATTTACCCCATACATTCATTTGACCCCAATCTACATTTCCTACCATGTGATCTATATATTTTAACCTGCAAGAGGTTGGGTTGTAATGTGATTCCCATCTTTCAAATTTTGGCATAAACACACCTTTATAATTTTTGCGTTCTACAAAAATATGTACAGTATCTCCGTAGGTATGAATTCCTGCTTTAACAACCTCACCATGTTCATCTGTTTCTACACGTGGTTCAAAATATGATTTTGCTCCTCTTTTTATAGTCTCTTTATACGATTTACGAGCATCTTCTACCCAAAGAGCAATAACTTTTACACCATCACCATGTTTGGTAATATGTTCAAAAATTTCTTGATTTTTATTATTAGGCATTGGTGTGGTAAAGATTAATTTAATTTTATCTTGCACCACAACGTAAGACGTTCTGTCTGTCATTCCTGTTTCTAATCCTGCATATGCAAGACTTTGAAAGCCTAAAGCAGTTTTGTAAAAATGTGCGGCTTGTTTGGCATTACCTACATAATATTCTACGTAATCTGTACCCATTATTGGTAAAAAATCTTCTGCTTCTGGAAAAATTTTTTCTAATCCGTAGTTAAAGTTTTTTATATTTTTTAAATCTGACATATCTTCATGTTTTAGGATTTACGATTTTATGACCAAACATTGGTTATAATGAACTCATAAATTTGTAAATCATATTTTATATTCTATTAATTTTGTTTTCTAATTCTTTAAATTTTTCTTGACTAATATATCTACTCTAAAAGTACTAATTATTTGAGTTTTCCACTCAAAAGAAGAACCAAGAACTGTTTCTAAATAATTTTTACTTATTCTTTCTGCAATATTTGATAGAGTGTCTTTCATTGATAGGTCAAAAAATGATAAGTTGTTAAAGAATCCAACTTTTATAATAATCATTAACCTCTAGTTTTAGGGCTTCTTCTGTAATCATAACAGGGTTAAAAGGGTCTATCATAACAGCCAATTCACCTGTTTCTTTTTTACCAACACTGCGTTCTATAGCTCCAGGATGTGGGCCATGTGGTATACCACCTGTATGTAAGGTTAATTGTCCTTTTTTGATATTGTTTCTGCTCATAAAATCTCCATCTACATAATATAAAATCTCATCAGAATCTATATTACTGTGGTGGTAAGGTGCGGGTATTGCTTCTGGATGATAATCATACATTCTTGGTACAAATGAGCAAACTACAAAACCTGATGCTTCCCACTGTTGGTGAATTGGTGGAGGTAGATGTACACGACCTGTAATGGGTTCAAAATCAAAAATTGAAAATGCGTATGGATAATGAAATCCATCCCAACCAATAACATCAAATGGGTGATTTTGATGTGTATATTCATATAAAATACCTTGTTTTTTTGATAAGATTTTAAATTCACCTTTTTCATCGTGTGTTTTTAAATTTGTTGGTAATCTAAAATCACGTTCGCAAAAAGGTGAGTGCTCTAAAAATTGACCAAAATTATTACGATATTGTTTTGGGCTTAAAATTGGACTAAAAGACTCAATATATAAAATTCTGTTTTCTTCGGTATCAAAATCAATTTGATAAGTTGTCCCTCTTGGTATAATAAGGTAATCACCATATTTAAATTCTAAATTTCCGTACATGGTTCTTAATCTTCCAGAGCCTATATGAATGAATAACATTTCGTCAGCATCAGAATTTCGATAAAAATATTCTTGATTAAATGTTTTTGGTGCTGCTAAACCAATGTGCATATCAGTATTTACAAATAATGTTTTTCTACTTTCTAAGTATTCTTCACTTTTTGGTAAAGAGAATCCTTTAAAACTTAGTGCTTGTAAATGTTTTTCAATGGCAATTTTTGGTGTTAAATCTGCTACTTTTTTTATCTTACTAACTACAGTGGGTGGATATAAATGATAAATTAATGATGACATACCCGCAAAACCTGCAGTTCCAAATAATTCTTCTTGGTATAAACTACCATCTGGTTTTTTAAAGGTTGTATGTCTTTTGTGTGGGATTTTCCCCAAGGTGTGATATCTAGGCATTTTGTGATAAAGTTTAATGATTAAAAATTTAATGATTGAAAAATTAATCAGTGCCTATTCGGGATTTCTTTTTATAAATTTTTTTAGTAAAATTAATAATTCTGTCCAACTCATAATGGATACATATAATTATGTATCCTACAAATATAATAAAATTTTATTTACCGTTTTTTACTACATTCACTACCCTTTCAATAGAAGGGGCATATCTTTTTATGGTAGCTTCTACACCGTTTTTAAGTGTCATTTGGTTTACAGGACATCCAATACATGTTCCTTGCAATTGTACTCTTACTGTATTATTATATATTGATAAAAGTTTTATATTACCACCATCACTTATTAAAAAGGGACGAATTTCATCTAAAGCTTTTTCAATATTTTGTTGCAATTCATCTGTTGTCATATATTATTATTTTGTGCTACATCCACTCATATTAGTAATTCTTACCACTTCTGTAGGTGGTAAATTGGCATTTCTTTTCAATAATTGAGAAACCATTTTTTTGGTAATTTTAGAAAATGCTTCTTCTAAAGGTGTGTTCTCTTGTAAAGCTACTGGATGACCTGCATCACCTGCTTCTCTAATACTTTGTACTAATGGGATTTCCCCTAAAAACTGTGTTTTTAAATCTTCTGCTAAGTTTTTAGCTCCATCTTTTCCAAAGATATAATATTTATTATTAGGCAACTCTTTTGGTGTAAAGTAAGACATATTTTCTACAATCCCTAACACAGGGACATTAATGTTTTCTTGCTGAAACATGGCAACTCCTTTTTTAGCATCTGCTAACGCAATATTTTGTGGTGTACTTACCACAATAGCACCGTTTATCGGTAATGCTTGTACAATAGATAAATGTACATCTCCTGTACCAGGTGGTAAATCAATCAATAAAAAATCTAACTCACCCCAATCTGCATCAAAAATCATTTGATTTAAGGCTTTACTCGCCATAGGTCCTCTCCAAATTACTGCTTTATTTGGGTCTGTAAAAAAACCTAAAGACAATAACTTTACTCCATAATTTTCTACAGGTTTCATTTTAGAGCGTCCGTTTACAGTAACTGATAAGGGTTTTGCTGTAGCAACATCAAACATTAAGTGTATTGATGGGCCATACACATCTGCGTCTAACACCCCTACTTTAAAGCCCATTTTTACTAAAGAAATAGCCGTATTTACTGTAATGGTAGATTTTCCAACGCCTCCTTTTCCAGAAGCGATGGCAATAATATTTTTAATATTAGGGATTTCTTTTCCTTTAATTAAGTTGGGATTTTCGTTTACTTTAGTAACTACTTTTACATTCACTTTTACATCTATTTTTTGACCTACGTGTTGGTGAATAGCTTTCATAATTTCTACCTCAACTTTCTTTTTTGCTTGTAAAGTTGGGTTACTTATAGTTACATCTATAATTACTTCGTCTCCAAAAGTAACCACATTGGTAACATTATTGTTTTCTATTAAACTTTTACCTTCTCCGGGTTCTGTTATAGATTCTAACGCTATATATATATCTTGCTTTGTAAAACTCATTTTACATTTATTTTTATACTAGTTTTTAAAATGCAAAGATACTGTTTACTTGAATAAAATAAAAGGAGTGTAACTTTTGTTTTATAACTAAAAATTTTTACTTCAAATACTTTTTATCAACAATAAAAGCACCTAAAGGAAGTATTGATGCTAACAACACAAAGCGAAATATTTTTCTTTCCCATTTTTGCTCATTTTTAATCATAAAAGCTAAAATTATATAGAGGATGAACAGGATACCATGTGGCATTCCTAAGATTTTTACATAGGTTTCATTATCAAAAAAATATTTAATTGGTGTTGCTATAAACAGTAATAACAGGTAAGAAATTCCTTCTAAATAACTTATTATTCTAAAGATATTTTTCATTTTGAGGTTTTTAGATTGGGGGGCAAATATACCATTTAGATTTCCTATTTTTGTAGATGATATGAAAAACTCTTCTGTAAAAATAACATCCAAAAAACTCGATTTAAATGAGTGTTATCAGTTTGTTGCTGATGATTCTTGTGGTGGAATAGTTGTTTTTGTAGGAACTGTTAGAAATAGTACTCAAAACAAAGAAGTTACTCAGTTAGATTTTTCTACATACAAACCTATGGCAATTAAAGAAATTCAGAAAATTGCTGATTTGGCTATCAAAAAATTTTCAATCCAAAAAATTGCCATTCACCATGCAGAAGGTATGCTACAAATTGGTGATGTTCCTGTAATTATTACTGTTTCTTCTACTCATAGAAAAGCTGCTTTTGAGGCGTGTGAATTTGCTATTGATACACTAAAAAAAACAGTTCCTATTTGGAAAAAAGAATATTTTTCTGATGGAGAGGTATGGGTAAATTCACATCCTTAAATTAGTAATTAAGAATGCCACCAATTAAACTTAACATTTTTATTGATGGATATTTTTCTTTTAAAATTTTTACTGCTTTGTAACTAGTAATTCCTTTTTTACACACAAAAATATACTCTTTTTTAGGGTCTATGGTTATACTCTCAATATTTTTTATAGAAACCTTTTCATTAACAGAAAAAGGATAATTTTGCTCTTTTTGAATGAGTGAAATTATTTGATATTGACTCCTTTTTTCTTTTACTAAAATAGTATTCATTTTTTCTTTTGATATCAACCAATCAGGATTTTGAATTTCACAACCTACATCAAAATAAGTTTCTTTACTAAAAATTTTTGAGATTCTTCTCTTTCGTTCTAAATGACAAATATCAGCGGATTTTAACTTCATTTTTAGTTGTAAATTTTGTAAACTATTATAAATCAATAGTTGATTAACAAGTGGTTTTCCTACTCCTGTAATCAATTTTATCACTTCATTTACTTGTTGTAAAGCAATCATCCCTACAATAGGATTCAATGTTCCTGCTTCTTCGCAATTTGGAATATCCGTAGCCATTACAGGAAAAGCATCTCTTAAATTACAACTAAATTTTTCTTCTTTTTGTGGCACATTAAACGTAGCTACATACCCATCAAATTTGTATAAAGACCCATACACCAAAGGCTTGTTTTTTAGTACACACGCATCATTTAATAAATATTTGGTAGGCAAACTATCTGTTCCATCTACAATAATATCAAACTCATTAATCAGATTTAAAACAGTTTCTTTTTGTACAGGTTTTATAGAAAAAGTTACTTTGGTAAACGGTGTTCTTTGCTTGATGAAATTTGCTAAAACTTCTGATTTGTATTTGCCAATATCATCTAACCTATAAAAAACTTGTCGATGTAAATTAGTAATAGCAATAGTATCAAAATCTATTAAATGAATTTCTCCAACTCCACTCATTGCTAAATACACTGCAATTGGGCTACCTAAACCACCACAACCTACTACCAAAATTTTAGATTTTAGCAGTTTTTCTTGCCCTTCTTTACTAATTTCTGATAGGGTAATTTGACGTTTAAAAAATTGTTCTTTAGTTAGGTTCATTAATTAATTGAATAGATTTTTAATTTCTTTTTTAGCCAATGCAAATTCTTCTGGTGTATTTACATTACGTATTAAAACATCATCTATTTCAACAATTTCTACCTCAGAATTAATGAGTACTTTTCTCGGACAAGAATATCCTTGAGCTAAATAGGACAATAATTTAGGATATGATTTTGGCTCATAAATAGTAATTAAAGGTTCTAAAAATTGCTTTCCTTTTCCCTTAATTGCCGTTGCTATTTTTGATGAATTTCTTTTTTGAAGTAGTAGTTCTATCAAATTTTTATTAACAAAAGGAACATCAGTTGCCAGTACAAACCATGCTGAATTTGGGTCTTTTTGAAATGCAGAACAAATACCACCAAAAGGACCTAAATTTAAAAAAGTATCATAAATTTCATTATCTTTTCCTGATGGTTTTTCTACCGAAAAAAATGTTTGCATTCCAGCAGAGGATAACAGTTCTTTTACGTACTCTTTTTGAGGTGTTCCGAGGTAATTCAACATAGATTTATCCGTTCCTATTCGGGTGCCTTTTCCTCCAACTAGCAC
>CAZZPG010000104.1:0-7328 GCA_964655975.1 uncultured Flavobacteriaceae bacterium | reverse complement strand
CTTTTAGCATTTCCAAACACATTTTATGCAAAATTAACCCCAAAAGGACAACTTAATAATTTAGCATCAGTTACAAAAGAAGTAAAAATAATGATGGATCCAGAGGCAGACCCATACGCTACACCACCAAAAGGAGCAGAAGATGAAATGCCAGAAAAATTTGGAGTTTCTGATGTAACCGATTTACATTGGGTACAATTAATGAATGCTTATACCTGTACAGAATGCGGTAGATGTACCTCATCTTGTCCAGCAAATTTAACAGGGAAAGAATTATCACCACGTGCTATTATGATGAAAACACGTGACCGTTTAGAAGAAGTAAGTAAAAATATTGATAAGAATAATGGAACTTTTATAGATGATGGAAAACAATTACTAAACGATTATATTACCCCAGAAGAATTATGGGCGTGTACAAGTTGTAACGCTTGTGTAGAAGAATGCCCAGTAAATATAGACCCTTTATCTATTATTATAGATATGCGTAGATATTTAGTTATGGAAAAATCTGCAGCACCACAAGAATTAAATATGATGATGACCAATATAGAAAATAATGGAGCACCATGGCAATACAATCAACAAGATAGATTAAATTGGAAAAATGAGTAAAGTATACCTTATCTTTCTTCTCAAAGGGGAGAAACTAAAAAAATAAACAGTTTAATAATTAAACTTTTTTTATGAACGTACCAACAATGGCAGAAATGATGGCTCAAGGAAAACAACCAGAAGTATTATTTTGGGTAGGAGCAGCAGGAAGTTATGATGATAGAGCAAAAAAAATAACCCGTTCTTTTGTAAAAATATTACACCAATCTAAGGTGAATTTTGCTGTATTAGGAACAGAAGAATCCTCTACTGGAGATGCAGCAAAAAGAACAGGAAATGAGTTTTTATTTCAAATGCAAGCAATGATGAATATAGAGGTGTTAAATGGCTACAAAGTAAAAACCATAGTAACTGCAGACCCACATTCTTACAACACCTTAAAAAATGAATATCCAGAATTAGGAGGAAAGTACAAAGTATATCATCATACACAATTTATTAAAAAACTGATTGATGATGGCAGACTAATCATTGATGATAGTACACTTAAAGGAAAACGAGTAACCTATCATGATCCCTGCTATTTAGGAAGAGCAAATAATATTTATCAAACCCCAAGAACAGTCATAAAGCATTTAGGAGTTCGTTTATCTGAAATGAAACGGCATAAATCTACTGCATTATGTTGTGGAGCGGGAGGTGCACAAATGTTTAAAGATTCAGAAAAAGGCGATAAAGAAATTAACGTGCTTCGTACAGAAGATGCCTTAGAAAAAAAACCTCAAATTATTATTACAGCTTGCCCATATTGTAATACCATGATGACTGATGGAGTTAAATTTAAGAAAAGAGAAAATCAAATTGAAGTAAAAGACATTGCAGAACTCATTGTAGAAGCAAATAAATTATAAAAAAAAGTATTATCATTCCCACAAAATCAGAAATCTTATTTTAATAGAAGTACACTTCTAATTTGTAAAATGATGAAAAACTATTTAAAAGCCGCTCGTTTAAGAACCTTACCACTCTCTATTTCTGGGATTATTGTAGGAAGCTTTATTGCATCTTCTCAAAATTTCTTTGATATAAAAATTTGTATATTAGCACTACTTACCACTATAGGATTTCAAGTACTCTCAAACTTTGCCAATGATTATGGAGATGGAGTAAAAGGAACTGATAAAAACCGTGTAGGAGAACAACGTTTAGTAGCTTCAGGAGTAATTACCCCCAAGCAAATGAAGAAAGCTATAATATTTGCAACAATTATGACTTTAATTGTTGCTATGTTATTGATTTATGTTTCCTTTGGAAAGGAAAATTTTAGATATTCTCTCTTATTTTTTACACTAGGAGTAATATCAATCATAGCTGCCATTAAATATACCGTAGGTAATAATGCTTATGGGTATAACGGATTTGGAGATATATTTGTCTTTCTATTCTTTGGTCCATTAAGTGTAATAGGAAGTTACTTTTTATTTACAAAACACATAAATTCACCTATTTTTTTACCTGCATTTTCTATCGGATTATTAAGTACTTCAGTATTAAATTTAAATAATATGAGAGATAGAGAAAATGATCAAAAAGTAAAAAAATACACTTTGGTAGTTAAAATAGGAGCTTATAAAAGTAAAATATACCATTATTTTTTAATAATTTTTGCTCTAGTTTTTTCAATAATTTATGTGTTATTAGATTATAGAAAACCTATTCAATATCTGTTTTTAATAGCCTTTATTCCTTTACTAAAACACCTCTTTTTTGTGTCAAAAAATAATAAAGAATTATTGTTAGATGGCGAATTAAAAAAAGTAGCACTCAGCACATTTTTATTTGCAGTCCTTTTTGGATTGTCACAAATTTTGTAACCTATAAATTAAATATAAAAACAGATGAAAATACTAGTAAAACTCACTTTTCTTTTTCTAATTTTAAGTGCCTGTAGCAATTCAAAACCATACGGTAATTTAGGAAGTATGAATATGATTATGTCAGATGAAAGTGCTTTAGAAATAAAATCTTCTAAAAATCTAGTAACAGACAGAAAACTTATAAAAAGAGGAAGAGTTGAATTTGAAACAGAAAGTTTAGAAAATACTCATGCTAGAATTTTAGAAGCTGTAAAAAATCATCAGGCATACATTGCAACAGATAGATTATATAAAAATTCTTATCAACTAAGCAATATGATGGAAATTCGTATTCCTGCTAAAAATTTTAACCCTTTTTTGTCTGAAATTTCTAAAAATATAGAAAAATTTGATAGTAAAGAAATTACAGTAAGTGATGTAACTGAGCAATTTTTAGATACAGAAACAAGATTAAAAACAAAAAAAGAGCTTGAAAAACGGTATTTAGAAATTTTGAAAAAAGCTAAAAGTGTTTCAGAAATTTTAGAAGTAGAAAAACAAATAGGTTTTCTACGAACCGAAATAGAATCTGTAGAAGGGAGATTAAAATATTTAAAAAACCAAGTATCATTTTCTGCTCTAAATATTACTTTTCACAAAACAATCAGCTCAGAAATAAATTTTGTAAAAAAACTTAAAAATGGATTTAATAGCGGTTTAGATAATTTGGTTTGGTTTTTTATTTTTATAATTAATATTTGGCCATTTATCATTATTTTTATGGTTTTAATCTTTTTCTTTAGAAGATGGAGGAAGAAAAGAAAAAATATAAAATATTAAAACCCTCTTTTAGATAATAGAAAAAAATGAAAGTTATAAAAGTAATTTTAGGAGTAATTATTGCAATTTCAATAATCTTTTTTACAACAGGTTTATTTATAAAAGAAACAAAATACATTACAAAAATAGAAATTAATAAACCTCTTGATAAGGTTTTTGCCAATTTTAATGACGAAGCTTTATTACAAAAATGGATTCCAGAATTAGTCTCTATAACCCCTATAGATATTAAAAAAGGAAAAGTAGGAAGTTCTTATTTAATGATTGTAGATGCAGGTAGCCAAAAAATAAAAATGACAAAAAAAATATTGGCTTATGTAAAAAATAAAAAAGTAACATTTACTTTTGATACGAAAGATTTATTTAAAATAGATGAATATGTTTTTTCTAGAAAGGCTAACAAAACTATAATTAAAAAAAATACAATTCATAGAAATAAAACATACATAATGGGGTGTATTTACCCTTATTTTAAAGGAAAATTACAAAATATTGAGCAAAAATATTTAGATAAATTTAAAGAAGTTGTAGAAAAATAATTTATTTTGATAAAAGCAAGCTACCACAAATTTCTCCTAAACTTTAAAATACCCAGTGGTACATCTCGAGGGGTATTAAGAACTAAAGAAACATGGTTTATTGTAATTACTGATGATAAAAAACAAGGAGTAGGTGAGTGCGGATTGTTTAGAGGATTAAGTATTGATGATAGACCTGATTTTGAGAAAAAATTACAATGGGTATGTAAAAATATTCATCTTAGATTAGAGGTTTTATTACAAAAATTAATAGAGTTTCCTAGTATTCAATTCGGGTTAGAACAAGCCTTTTTATCACTAGGAAGTAATGATAAATTTATCTTATTTCCATCAAAATTTACCCAAGGGAAAACAATAATTTCTATAAATGGATTGGTATGGATGGGAAGTAAAGAGTTTATGAGAAGACAAATCAATCAAAAAATTAGTGATGGTTTTAATTGCATTAAAATGAAAATTGGTGCTATTGATTTTGAAACAGAGTTCAAATTGTTATCATCAATCAGAAAAGAGTTTTCATCAACAGAAATAGAGTTACGTGTAGATGCTAATGGTGCTTTTACACCAAAAAATGCTTTAGAAAAACTAAAACGATTGTCTGATTTAGACTTGCATTCTATAGAGCAACCTATAAAACAAGGACAGTTTAATGAAATGGCTGAACTATGTGAAAAATCACCTCTACCTATTGCTTTAGATGAAGAGTTGATAGGGGTGTTTTCATCCGAAGCAAAAGTAGCCTTATTACAAATCATACAACCTCAATATATTATTTTAAAACCGAGTTTAATTGGTGGATTTCAGGGAAGTAAAGAATGGATAACACTAGCAGAAAAACAAGGAACAAACTGGTGGATAACATCGGCTTTAGAGAGTAATATAGGGTTAAATGCCATCGCACAATTTACCTATATTTTAGGAAATAATATGCCACAAGGGTTGGGTACAGGAAGTTTGTTTACTAATAATTTTGAGAGTCCGTTGCAAGTAAAAAATGGTACATTGCAATACAATACAAATTTAAAATGGCAAATAGACCTTACAAGGCTTTAAAATCTATATAATTTAAAAATGAATTTTATTCAACAAGCATATAAAGGAAAAAACAATTGGTATAACTACTTAGGGGCTTTTTTATTAATTATTTTTGGATGGCAAATATTAGGAACAATTCCTTTATTGTTTACAGCTGTAATGCACTCAAAAAATATAAATGATTTTACAAGAGCAGCAAAAGATACTTTTATGAAAATGGGTATTGATAAAAATTTGTACCTCTTTTTAATGATTTTCACCTTTATAATGGGGTTATGGATGTTTTATTTATCTATAAAAAAAATTCATAAAAGAAGCTTTATTAGTTTAGTAACAAGTAGGAAAACTATTGATTGGAAACGCTACTGGTTTGCTTTTTTGTTATGGAGTAGTATCTCAATAATAGTAATTTATGCAGGAATTTTATTATCTCCAGAAAATTATATATGGAATTTTAAACCCATTCCATTTTTCACTTTATTAACTGTTGCTTTTTTGTTTATGCCCTTTCAAACAAGTTTTGAAGAATTGTTGTTTAGAGGATATTTTATGCAAGGATTGGGGGTTTTAGTTAAAAACAGGTGGTTTCCATTACTGTTTACTTCTGTAGCGTTTGGTTTATTGCACGGAGCAAACCCAGAGGTAGCAAAACTAGGAAATATTTCTATGGTATTTTATATTGGCACAGGTTTATTGTTTGGAATTACCACATTGATGGATGAAGGAACAGAATTATCATTGGGCTTACATGCTGCCAATAATATAGTTGCTGCCTTTTTTGTTACTACAAATTGGACGGTTTTTCAAACCGATGCTTTGTATATAGATACTTCAGAGCCTTCTGTAGGGGTAGAAATGTTTTTTCCAGTTTTTGTGCTGTACCCATTGATACTAGTTGTTTTATCAAAAAAGTATAAATGGAAAAATTGGCAAGAAAAACTAACAGGAAAAGTTGAAAAACCTGAATATTTATGTCATCATGATGACGAAAGACGAAGTAACCCTTAGTATAGAATGAACAATCCATACATTCATAAAAACTTTAAACTCAATGGAATTTCTTTTAATTCTGTAGAAGAATTAGTACTATTTTCTAAAAAACTATCAGCATCAACACAACAATTTTTGCAAGAGTGGTTTTCTAATGATGATTCTATTGTAGTACAAACATCGGGTTCTACAGGAAACCCAAAATCCATCAGTATTAAAAAAGAGTTTATGGTAAACTCTGCCTTGGCAACAGGAGTTTTTTTAAATTTATCAGAAAAAATAACAGCTCTACTGTGTTTGCCAACCAATTATATTGCTGGTAAAATGATGTTGGTACGTGCATTGGTCTTAGGATGGAAAATAGATGTGATTACACCTAATTCACGCCCACTTTATGGGATAAAAAAAACCTACGATTTTACAGCAATGATACCTTTACAATTATACAATTCAATTGATGATTTGCACAAAATAAAAAAGCTGATTGTTGGAGGAGGCCTTGTTTCTTCTCAATTACAAGAGAAAATACAAAATGTATCTACCCAAGTTTTTGTAACTTATGGAATGACCGAAACCGTTACTCATATTGCGATGAAAAGATTACAAAATTCAAAATTTAAGATTAAAAATTATAAACTTCTTCCAAATATTAAAATATCTAAAGATCAAAGAAATTGCTTGGTAATTGATGCACCAAAAATAGCCTCAGAAAGAATAATTACTAATGATGTGATAAAAATTATTTCAGAAACAGAATTTGAATGGTTAGGACGTTTTGATAATGTAATTAACTCTGGAGGCATAAAATTACATCCAGAACAGATAGAGGAGAAGCTATCAAAAATAATCTTGCAACGTTTTTTTGTAGTAGGAGTTTCAGATGAAATTTTAGGAGAAAAATTAGTATTAATAATTGAGTTAAAAAATAGAACAGTTAAAAGTATCATTAAAAGTAAGATTAATAAGTTAAGAACGCTTACTAAATATGAAATTCCAAAAAAAATTTATTTTGTGCCAAATTTTATAGAAACTGACACAAAAAAAATTCAACGTAAAAAAACATTGAATTTGGTTTTATGAAATTTAGATTCTTTTTAAGAATTTCTGTATTTAGATGTTTTTTCAAAAACATATTCTAGTATCTTTTGTTCTTTTTCATCAAATAATATAGATTTTCGTTTCATAACTACAGTGGCAACTTCAAAAACTTTTTTTAATTGATAAGTAGTAAAACCAGAAGCTCCTCCCCAACTAAAAGAAGGAATAAAATTTCTTGGAAAACCACTACCAAAAATATTTGCACTAACTCCTATTACTGTACCAGTATTAAACATTGTATTAATACTACATTTAGAGTGATCTCCCATCATTAAACCACAAAATTGTAAGCCTGTTTTTGCAAATCGTTCTGTTTCATAACTCCAAATTCTTACTTCTGCATAATTATTTTTTAAGTTAGAATTATTACTGTCTGCACCAATATTACACCACTCTCCAATAACAGAATTTCCTA
>CAZZPG010000103.1:0-7335 GCA_964655975.1 uncultured Flavobacteriaceae bacterium | reverse complement strand
GTACAATACGCCAAAGACCAAGGTTTACACGTTATAAACACACCTGCAGCATCTTCTAGTTCGGTTGCAGAATTGGTATTTGCCCATTTATTTGGAATGGTACGTTTTTTACATCAAGCCAATAGAAATATGCCCTTAGAAGGAGATTCTAGATTTAAAGAATTAAAAAAATCTTTTGGAGCTGGAACTGAATTACGTGGTAAAACCTTAGGGATTATCGGTTTTGGACGCATCGGTCAAGAAGTAGCTAAAATTGCAGTAGGTGTTGGAATGACTGTAATTGCGACAGATGCTTATACAGAAGGAGCAACCATTACTATTCCGTTTTTTGACGGACAATCCATAAGCATTTCAATAGCCACCCAACCAATGGATGCTATTTTAAAAAAAGCAGATTTTATTACCCTACACGTTCCTGCCCAATCTAATTATATCATAGGAAAAACTGAGTTTGAGAAAATGAAAAAAGGTGTAGGCATTGTAAATGCAGCTCGTGGTGGTATAATTGATGAAGTTGCTTTGGTAAATGCCATTGAAGATAAAAAAGTAAAATACGCTGGTTTAGATGTTTTTGAAAACGAACCATCGCCAGAGGTTCAATTATTAATGAACCCAGAGATTTCATTAACACCACATATTGGTGGAGCTACCACAGATGCTCAAGATAGAATTGGTACAGAACTGGCATCTCAAATTATTAGCTTGTTACAAAAGTCTTAATTTAATAAAATATTTTAACACCTAAAAAAGCAACTAATTATGAAAGGTATTAAAGAACACTTACAAACTGTTTTAAAAAACATTCCAAAAAAAATAACGTTGGTAGCTGTTTCTAAAACCAAACCAATTGCAGATATACAAGAGGCTTATAATACTGGGCAGCGTGTTTTTGGCGAGAATAAAATTCAGGAAATGGTTGATAAATATGATGCTTTACCAAAAGACATCAAATGGCATATGATTGGTCATTTACAGCGAAATAAGGTGAAATATATGGCTCATTTTGTTGATTTAATTCACGGTGTAGATACTATTAAAACTCTCAAAGAAATTAACAAACAAGCAAAAAAACACGATAGAATTATCAACTGTTTGTTACAAGTAAAAATAGCCAAAGAAGACACAAAATTTGGATTTTCTTTTGATGAAATTGAAGAAATTATTTTTTCTGATGAGCTTTCATCCTTAGAAAACATAAACATTACAGGATTAATGGGAATGGCAACTTTTACTGATGATACAACTCAAATTGAAAAAGAGTTTGCATCTTTAAAAACTTTTTTTGACAAACTAAAAATCAAAAAACAAGAACCAAGACGGATAACTAATGATAATATCAAACTAAAAACGTTATCAATAGGAATGAGTGGAGATTATGAGTTAGCAATTAAGAAAGGAAGCACAATGATACGTGTTGGAAGTGCTATCTTTGGAGTTAGAAATTATATTGTGTAAAGTTACATCAGTTAAAAAAAAAAGAATTTGTACGCCATTTTAGATATAGAAACTACGGGGGGGAAGTTTAATGAAGAAGGAATTACAGAAATTGCAATCCATAAATTTGATGGACATCAGGTAGTAGATAGCTTTATTACACTGGTAAATCCAGAAAGGGAGATACAATCTTTTGTAATAAAACTTACTGGTATTAACAATAAAATGCTTGTAAATGCTCCAAAATTTTACGAAATTGCTAAGCGAATTATAGAAATTACCAAAGACTGTATTTTAGTTGCACACAATACCAGTTTTGATTACAGAATTTTACGAACAGAATTTAATCGTTTGGGTTTTGATTATAAAATGAATACACTTTGTACGGTAGAATTAAGCAAAAAGCTAATTCCAGACGTACCCTCTTATAGCTTAGGTAAGCTATGTAGAAGCCTAGGCATTCCTACTTTAAACAGGCATAGAGCCAACGGAGACGCATTGGTTACCATTCAACTTTTTAAATTATTATTAGAAAAAGATGTAGATAAAACTATCTTCTCTTCTTTAATAAAATACTTTGACAGAAGAACCCAAAAACAAAAAATCAGGAACCTTTTAGATATCACTCCAGAAGTAAAAGGGGTATTTTACTTGCATAATAAAGAAGGGAGCGTTATTTATATTGGTAGAGGAAAAAACATAAAACATGAGATAACAAAAGTATTTTTAAAAACCTCTAAAAAAGCCATAAAACTACAAGAAAGAACAGATGGTATTTCTTTTGAAAAAACAGGGAATGAACTTATTACTCGTTTAAAATACTTTACAGAATTAGAAATTTTACATCCTAAATTTAATTTTATCAAAAAAAAGAAACAGAATCTACTTCCTTTTAATCATAATCATTTTTTAATTGTTGATAAAGGAAGAGAAATTGAAGAACATTCTGTAATTTATATAGAAAATAATGAAGTATTTGGTTATGGATTTACCAATTTAGCGTTTCAAGAACATCAATTAGACATCTTAAAATCTATCCTTACCCCTATTAAAAATAAAATACTAGCAAAAACTATAGTAAAAAATTATTTACTTAAAAACAAAGTACCTAAAATTATAAGAGTTAAAAATACTTAAAGAAAAACGATTGTTTTTCTTTAAGTATTTTTTCTGATTTTTTAGTTTTCTTAAAAAAATGTATTTTTGAACTTCAAAACACCTATTTATTATGAGAAAACAATTTCTATCCCTTGCTCTTTTATTCTTTGTACTTCCTTCTTTAAAAGCACAATGGATGTATTCTTTTAAAGATGCTCAGAAATTAGCAGTCGCTACAAACAAATTAATTTTAATAGACTTTACTGCTTCTTGGTGTGGCCCTTGTAGAATGATGGATGCGAATACTTGGAGCACCCCAAAAGTACAAACCTTAATGAAAAAATTTGTTTCAGTAAAAATTGATATTGATAAAGATAGAGAGATTGCAAATCGTTACTCTATTCGTTCAATTCCTGATATTTTTATTGTAGATGCAAACGGAGAAATTATCTATCGAAGTAAAGGGTATAAGGATAAAAATAGAATGAGTTTAATTTTAGAAAAATATTTTTTAAATACAAAATTCTTACAAAAAGAACTAATAGCATATTATAAAAAACCTACTGGAAACAATGCCTTAGCCTTAGCATATAAATATATAGATTTTTCTATTTTTATATCAAAAAACAGAAAAAAGAAAATATTAAAATTGTCTAATAATTATATTTATAAAGCAAAAAAGCTTTATAAAAAAGAAGGAAATAAACATAAAAGAGAGCAACAAATTGCATTATTAACTATTTATAAATCTCTTGTAAAAGAAAAGTTTAAAAAAGTAATAACAGCCTTAGAGAGTAATTTTAAAGAAGATGAAATAAAAGAAAAAAACAAACCATTGTACCATTTTTTATACTTTACAGCTTATATGAAGCTAAAAAACAAGAAAAGTGCAAAAACTTGGTATCAAAAACTAATAAAAAATAAAGACACAAAAATGTGGTTATTAAAATCTAGAAAAATTTAATAATTTTATCTATCATTTTTTTTTATAAAATTAGGAATTGTCTGTATTAACAATACATACAACCCAAATGCTACCATAATATGTTTTAAAGAATGACCACTAATAATTTTTAAAAAATGGTGAATTTCAGCATCAAAATATTCAAAGAATTTTGCAATAACGTAGGCAAGTAATAAAAACCAATAGCCAGCAGTTTTTTGTTGTGGATTTTTAAAAAAGAACAATAAAATAGGAATTATAAGTATTGGATAAAACTGTACTAATATATACATCCTTAAATCTTGGGTTGCTCCAAATTTCCAATACAAAACAGAAAACAATCCTATAAACAATAATGGGAATATCACTTTTTTCCCTAAGTTAAAATTGTAAAACTGAGCAATTATAGTAGCAAACAATGCCATAAAAGCAATGGTCATTGGTAGTCTATCCCAAAAAAGTGTATTACTATTTGGTAATAGATGGTAGTATCCAGAACCAAAAGCTACCAAAGAAACTCCTGCATAAAAAACAAATTGGTGTACTTTTAATTCTGTAAAATTTTTAATTTTATACAAACCTAGCCCTCCCACCATTAAAAAAGGAAAATTACTCATTACATTCCAAAAATTAGGAATAGAAAAAAAAGTTTTTGTATCACTAAAATGATGATAAGATTCATCTTGTAAAATAGGATTACTTATAAATAATCCAATCACAACAGAGAAACTTATAAGGATGATAAGAAAAGTACCAACTTGTTTTTTTTTCATTTTTTTTTTAAATCTTATATTTTGAGTTTTTGTTCTTTTTTCTAAGTCTAACCTATTTATACATCAAATACTTCGCTCGTATTTTCTTAAACTTATAAATATCTTTTTGCCAAGATTTATGAATTTCATCAGCAGATAGACCTTGTTCTATTTGTTGCTGTAGTTTTTTTGTTCCAGCATGTACCGTAAATGTTTTTCCGAAGAAAGTTTTATTTTTTGGAGTTTTTTGATAGGCATCAATCAACCATTTTGGGTTTACTGAGTTCATTTTTTTAACATCCTTTAAATCAACTCCATTACAAACTTTTTCTTTATGTTTTGGATATTTTGAACCAAAATTTGGTATAGGAGTATAGGTGAACTCACTTTTTGGAAAAAACGGAGCACCATATCGTTGAAACTGAAACTCAGTTCCACGACCAGCATTAATAGTTGTTCCTTCAAAAAAACCAAGACTTGGATATAGGTTTACGGCTTTGTAGTTAGGTATATTAGGAGAAGGTCTAATTACTAGATATATTTCTGAATTATGAGTGTAATTTTTAAGCCCTATTACAGTTAAGTCACATTTTAAGTTGTTTTCAAGCCAACTCTCACCATTTACCATTTGTGCATATTCGCCAATAGTCATCCCATATACCAACGGAACAGGGTGCATACCAAGAAAACTTTTATGTACTTTTTCTAATGTTGGACCATCAACATAATGTCCATTTGGATTTGGTCTATCTAACACAATTACAGGAATATTTGCTTCTGCACACGTTTCCATCATATAGGTTAAAGTAGAAATATAGGTATAAAATCTTACGCCAATATCTTGTATATCAAAGACCACTATATCTATACCTTTTAACTGTTCTAAACGTGGTTTTCTGTTTTTACCATACAAAGAAGTAATGGGTAACTTTGTTTTGGTATCAATACCATCTTGTACATGTTCACCTGCATCTGCTTTTCCTCTAAAACCGTGTTCTGGAGCAAAAACTTTTACTACATTAATATTTAAAGAAAGCAAACTATCTACTAAATGTGTAAACACTCTTTTTTCTATTCTCTTTTTTCTATTCTCTTTAAATATCACAGAAGTTTGGTTTGCCACTATCGCAATACGTTTTCCTTTTAAAAGAGAAAGATATAATTCTGTTCTATCTGCTCCTGTTTGTATATGTTGTTTCTTTTGAACTGTTTTTTGAATGATTTTCGGCTTGTTTTGAGCACAAGAAATCAGTTGCAAATTCAGTAATAAAAACAAGAATAAATATGTATTTTTGGATTTACTTAATTTTATCATCAATTTGAATTACGAGTTATTTATAGCCAAACGAATTATTGCTGGCAAAGAGTATAAAAATAGTATTTCTTCTCCAATAATAAAAATTGCCATTACGGCAATTTCTTTAGGGATTATTATTATGCTTATTGCAGTAGCTGTAGCATCTGGTTTTCAAAAGAAAATTAGAGATAAAATGGCGGGGTTTAAAGGACACGTTCAAATTACTAATTACGATAATAACAACTCAGAAGTTTCTACAGTTTCTATTGCTAAAAACCAAGGATTTTACCCTAAATTTAAAACTATAAACGGAATTAGAAACGTGCAAGTGTACGCCAACAAAGCAGGAATTATACGTACTCCTACCGATTTTGAAGGCATTGTTTTAAAAGGCGTTTCTTCTGATTATGATTGGCTGTATTTTGAAGAATATATTACCAAAGGACGTTTGCCAAACTTCAATCAAAAGAGAAATAGAGAGATTCTAATGTCACAATCTATGATGAATCGTTTGCACTTTTCTTTAAACGATACTATTTACACACTTTTTCAAAATATAGGGAAAAAGAAATTACCAAAAGGACGAAAATATGTAATTGTAGGAACGTACGATACAGGATTTTTACAATTTGATGGGAGCGTAATTATTGGTGATATTAGAGAAGTACAACGACTAAATAAATGGACAAAAAACGACGTTGGGGGCTTTGAGGTGCTCATAGACAATTTTGATGATATTGACACTATTGGGACTCAGATTTATAAAAGTATTCCGCCAACATTAAACAGTACCACCATAAAATATGCGTATCCAACAGTATTTGAATGGATAAATTTATTTGATAACAACGTACAATTTATTATTGCCATTATGATTTTAATTGCGGGCATTAATATGATAACCGCTTTGTTGGTGCTTATTTTAGAACGTGTACAAATGATTGGGATTTTAAAATCTTTGGGAAGCAATAATTGGGGAATCAGAAAAATATTTCTCTACAACGCATCATATTTAATTTTAAAAGGACTTTTCTGGGGAAATCTTATTGGATTATTACTACTTTTTATACAACATTATTTCGGAATTATCACACTCAATCCAGAAACGTATTATGTAGCAAAAGTACCCGTACATATTAGTTTTACGGCTATTTTATTGCTTAATTTAGGCACACTAATTCTTTGCTTTTTAATGTTAATTATCCCCTCGGTAATTATCACAAAAATCCATCCGTCAAAATCTATTCGGTTTTCTTAAAATTTGGGCGTTCCCCTAGGGGGTCAGGCTTTACGCTTTATCTTTTTATGTGTTCTCGATACTTTTTATTTTTTCCTATCGTCAAAATAAAAAACTCAAACAAACATAAAAAGGATGCCGCTTCAATCCTTAACGCACACACCCAATGGTAGTTTTACAACAATATTGGCAAGTATCTTGTCCTAAAATAGACTTACACAAAAACTATAAAAAATGGATAAAAAAAATAAACCCTTTTTAAGATGAGTCAGCAATTTTTTTTACAACCACTCTTCCAATACAGAAAATTTTATCTTTCAAAACAAACCAAAAAACTAAAATTGGGTTAAATTAGCGAATTAGATAATTACAATAAAAGCACAAATGAAACTAACCGAAATATTAAGAGACAGTAACTACAAACTAACTCAATTTAAATCTGAACAGATTGAGAAATTAGAAAACAGCATCTTTTTAAAAGAAGTGCGTGGAAAAGAAGTGCCTTTTATAGATTGTTTAGTTCGTAGAAAAGATATTCAATTAAAACCAGAAGAAGCCGTTAGACAACTTTATT
>CAZZPG010000102.1:0-7401 GCA_964655975.1 uncultured Flavobacteriaceae bacterium | reverse complement strand
AATAATATTTATTTTTATATAATTTGTCGATATTTTTTTATACATCTCATTTTCTTTTGTAGTAAATTTGTTTTAAAAAATAGAAATGCTGAATTATAATGGAGAGTTACTTTTTGAGGAAAATATAAAACTAAATTATCAAAATAGAGGGTTTAAATATGGTGATGCCATTTTTGAAACAGTAAAAGTTTTAAATAAAAAGATTATTTTTTGGGAAGATCATTATTTTAGGCTAATGGCTTCTATGAGGATGTTGAGAATGAAAATTCCTATGAGTTTTACTTTAGAATTTTTAGAAAAGGAAATTTTAAAAACTGTTGAGGTACAAGATAAAAATGCTTCATATAGAGTAAGATTAACTGTTTACAGAAAAGATGGAGGTTTGTTTTTACCAACTTCAAATAAAGTTGATTATTTGATTGAAGTATCAATTAATAATTACGAAAAAAATAATAATTATAAGATTGATATTTATAAAGATTTTTATAATTATTCGGGTTTTTTATCAACAATAAAAACAACAAATAGAATGATAAATACCCTTGCAAGTATTTTTGCTAATGAAAATGATTTAGATAATTGTGTTCTTATTAATGAAAAAAAAGGCATTGTTGAAGCTATACATGGTAACATCTTTTTAATTAAAGGCAATAATATTGTAACACCTTCTTTATCAGAAGGCTGTATAAATGGAGTTGTAAGAAAAATACTTATTACGTATTTTAAAAATACTGATAAATATACTATTAAAGAAACTAAAATTTCTCCTTTTGAAATTCAAAAATATGATGAGGTCTTTATTACAAACTCTATTATTGGAGTTCAGCCAGTTACAAATTATAAAAAGAAAAATTTTAAGACTGTGTTAGGAGAGGAATTGGCAAAAAAGTTAGAAGAATTAGAAATTATAGCTTCTTAGTTTAAATAATAATTGCTAGGTGCATTGGCCCAAATTTTATATTTACCTCCTTTTTGTAATAGTTTATTCTTCCAAAGAGAAGTATTATTTGGTGACAATATATTTGAAAAATCATTTTCTGATACAAACCAAGAGTTATTGGTTATTTCATTTTCTAGTTGCTGTTCTTCCCAACCAGAATATCCTAAGAAGAATCTAATTTCTGATGGTTTTAATTTTTGGTTTTCTAACAGCTCTTTTAACGAATTAAAATCACCTCCCCAAAAAATATCTTTATCCACTTTTATACTATTAGGGATTAGGTGAGGCACTCTATGAACAAAATATAAATTATCCTGTTCTACAGGGCCACCTTGGTAAATGCTAAAATTACATTTAATTTTTGGAAAAAAATCTTGTACTATATAGTTAAGTTTTTTATTAAAAATAAAGCCTACAGTACTATTTTTTGTATATTCAGTTAATAGGATAATACTTCTATTAAATGAATTGTCATCTAAAATAGTAGGATCTGCAATAAGCAAACGTCCTTTTTTTGGTTTTAAAGTTGTCATTATTATAAGATAAATTTACTTAATAAAAAAACTCTCTAAAAAAAGAGAGTTTTTTATACTTATAAAGTAAAGAGATGATTGTTAGTTTATTGCAGAACTAAATCCAGCACCTGCTTTAAATTTTACTACATTTTTAGCAGCAATTTTGATGGTAGCTCCAGTTTGAGGATTTCTACCATTTCTTTCAGCTCTTTTAGATACTGACCAAGTTCCCCATCCTACTAGTGCAACTTTGTTTCCTTCTTTTAAACTTTTTGTTACATTAGAAGTTAATGAATCTAAAGCTACTTTCGCAGATGTTTTAGAAATTCCTGCATCTGCAGCCATTGCATCGATTAAATCTGATTTGTTCATAATAAAATAAATTTTAATAATTAATTGAAATATTTTTTTGCTCAAAAGCTTAGCAAAGATAGACGGATTAAGGGATTGAGCAAGTTTTACTTCTAAAAAATAGAAAAATTGTTAATAAAAACAATGAAATTGTTAATAACTCTAATAAAAATACAAAAACATACTGAAAACCTTATAGATAAAGGGGTTTAAAGCATTTTAGCATTTTTGTGAAAAGAATAGCCATTTAGTAAACTTTTTGCATCCATTATTTTTTTTCCAGAGAGTTTAATTTTATCAATAATAATGTAACCATTTGCAACTGCAACTTTTAATTCTTTTTTAGAAGTAAGTATTTTACCTGCTGTAAAATGATGATGTACTATTTCTTTTTGAATGTCATAGATTTTGGCAGAAATTTCACCATCATTATTATATATGTTTGTCCAAGCAGCAGGAAATGGGTTTAAACCACGTATCTTGTTGTATATATTGTTTATTGTGTCTGACCAGTCTATCTTACAATTTTCTGGGTATAATTTTGGAGCAGCTTTTTCTTCTAATTTAGATTGTTTTTTGGTGGCTACTGTTCCTTTTTCTATAAGGGTAACAGTTTCTAAAACTAAATTAGCACCAAGAAGCATTAATTTATCGTGTAGTAGACCTACAGTTTCAGTATCTAATATGTTTATTTCTTTTTGTAGGATAATTTCTCCAGTATCAATTTTTTCATCAATAAAAAAAGTAGTAACACCTGTTTTTGTTTCACCATTAATAATAGCCCAATGTATGGGGGCAGCACCTCGGTATTGAGGAAGGAGGGAGGCGTGTAAATTAAATGTGCCATACTTTGGTATTTGCCAAATATTTTTTGGTAACATTCTAAAAGCAACTACAATTTGTAAATTTGCGTTAAGTGATTTTAATTTTTTCTGAAAATCTTTATTTTTAAGGTTTTTAGGTTGAAAAATAGGTAAATTTTGAGATTTCGCATATTTTTTTACAGCAGATTCGTGTATTTTTCTTCCTCTTCCAGCAGGTTTATCAGCTACAGTAATAACTCCAACAATGTGTTGTTTATTTTCTACTAGGTGTTTTAAAATACTCACAGCAAAATCTGGAGTTCCCATAAAAACAATACGTAAATCTCTCATTTATGTTAAATAAAATTTATTTTGATGATTATAAGCAATCTTATTTTTTGTCAATAATTTACGCAAATGTATTAAAATGTCTTTTTCTTTGGCATCTAAAAGTGTACTTATTTCTTGAGATGATAAGTTTTTGTTATTTTTTAAGAGTAAAATTATATTATTAGATAATTGCGAGGTATTTGTCTTTTTTTTTGAAATGCAGACATCACAAATACCACAGTTAGTTACTTTTTTTTCATTAAAATAATATAAAATTTGAATACTTCTGCAAATAGAATTATTTTTTATAAAATTGACTAAACTTGTTGCTTTTTCCTTTTTTTGCTTAATAAATAGTAGAATATCTTTAGAAATACGATTAATTGTTTTACCGTCTTCTCTTGGAGTAAGAAAAGTTATTTCAGAATTATTGCTTGCTTTTTGATAGGATATTATTTCTTCTTGATGTAGTTTGTTTAAAAAGTTAACAATTTGTTTAGAGGTGGTTCCTGTTTTTTTTGCTAATAAAAATTCGTTAATTTTTGTTTCATGCTCAAATAAACCACCATAATTACGTAATAAAATGCTTAAAAATTTTTGAATTTTACCAGCTTTATAATTGATGACATTATAGCTATTTGTGGTGAATTTTACAGTTGATTTTTTGTTGAAATTATAAGTTAATGTAATAACACCATTGTTGTTTAAAATTTTTAAAATACTATCTATTTTATGGGGTATAAAGTTGTGTTTTTTACAAAAGTCTAAGAAATTAAAATCAAAAGAGGTTTCAAAGAACTCTCCATTGGCAATCCTAAAGTATTGGTGTAATTTTTTATACACTTCTTTTATTTCTATAATGGTTGGTAAAGAATTGTTAATTTGTTTATTAAATAAAGCAATATCATTATTATTTTGAAGTATAATAGAATATGATTTTTCTCCGTTTCTACCAGCTCTACCTGCTTCTTGTAAATAGTTTTCAATACTATTAGGTAGGTTTAGGTGTATTACAATTTTTACATTTGGTTTATCAATTCCCATTCCAAAAGCATTGGTAGCAACCATTATGGGGGTTTTTTCAGACATCCAATTATTAAAGGAAGTTTGTTTTTCAATCAATGTTAATCCTCCATGGTAAAAGCTACAATTAAATTTATTTGCATTTAAATAGTTGGCAATTTCTACGGTTTTTTTTCTAGAATTGATATATATAATTGCTGGTGATGTGTTTTTTTGTAAGATTTGTTTTAATCGTTGTAATTTATCTTCAATTGTATAAATTTGGTAGGCTAAATTTTTTCTAAAAAAAGATTTTTTTATAATTATAGGATTTCTTAATTCTAAATTTTTAACAATATCTTTAATTACAATTTGTGTTGCAGAAGCTGTTAATGCAATAAAATTTACAGTTGGTTTTAATTCTCTAAGGATTTTAATATTTTTGTAGGAAGGTCTAAAATCATGTCCCCATTCTGATATACAATGAGCTTCATCAATAGCAATTAAATTTACATGAAGTTCTTTTATTTTTTGTTGAATAAATTTAGATTGCAACCTCTCTGGTGATAGGTATAAAAACTTATAATTGCCAAATTTTAGATTATCAAAAAGGGTAATAATATCATCTTGAGAGATGCCAGAAGGAATTGTTGAGGCTTTAATTTTTTTATTTGCCAAGCTTTCTACTTGATCTTGCATTAAAGCAATAAGAGGAGATATTACAATACAAATACCTTTATTTGCCAAAGCAGGAACTTGAAAACAAATAGATTTTCCTCCACCTGTTGGTAATAAAGCAAAGGTGTCTTTTTTGTTTAAAACGGCTTTAATAATTTGGTTTTGAGGTTCTCTAAAAGATAAAAATCCCCAATATTTTTGTAATATTTTTAGGGTAATATCCATTTAATGAGTTTGTAAAGAATTAATAATAAAATTGGCTCTTTCTTTTACCGTTCCAAATGGGACTTTAATAATTTTGTAACCAATTTTTTTGTAAGCTTTTTGTAAAAAAGCATCAATTTCTATAGATTGATTAAAGTTTTCATAACGTTCATTATCAGAAGTATAAATTTTTTTCCAAGGAGAAAATAAAAAAATTTTATCGTATTTATATTGGTTGCTTTTTTCTAAGAAAGTATTGGGGTATTCTGTTTTAAAATAGTTCATATAGGCATGAATATCAGGAATTCCTCTATCAAAAAAAATAATATTTTTTTTACTTTTTTTAGCCTCTAAATATTGTTGTTCTCTTCCTTCTAACAGCATTTTGCTAAATAGTAGAGGTTCTGTTAAAAAGAGTTGTTCAACTCCTTCTTTTTGGGCTTTTAAAGTTATTTTTCTAGAGATTTCTTCCATACAGAAATAATTTCTTTTTTTTAACTCATTTAGAACTGATGTTTTTCCTGTTCCAGGGCCACCAATTAAAACTATTTTTTGTTGCATTTTACAAAAATAAATCATTCTATTAATAAATCTAATTTTTAATGTAATTTTGTAGCTTGCTATTTTAAAAGGATTCAAATTTTTTTTTATGACTAAGAAAGAAATTTTTTATACTAAATTACAAGCTCAAATAGATGAAACTACCTCGTTTCCGTCAGATTATTTGTTCAAGTTTATTGTTCTGTCTGATAAAAATCAAGCAAAAGAAGTAGAAGATTTGTTTTATTTGAAAGGAGCAGTTATTACAAAAAAAAAATCTAAAAAGGGAAAATATGTTAGTGTTTCTGTAGTTATTAATGCAGAGAGCTCTAAAGAAATTATATCTTATTATAGAGAAGCTGAAAAAATTAAAGGAATTATATCTTTATAAAAATTTACTAATTATGAAAAAAATAATTTTAATATTTACTATTTTAAGTTTAAATCTTTATTCGCAAGAAGGAGATAAGGTTTTGGTTACTATAAATAATGAAAAAATACGTGTATCTGAATTTAAGAAAATTTATGAAAAAAACTCAAACAATATAGAAGACAAAGAGGCTAAGAATATTTCTAAAATTTTAGATTTATTTATAAATTATAAATTAAAAGTTAAAGAGGCGTATGAGTTAAAGTATGATACATTGCGTTCCTACAAAAGAGAATTGGTAAGTTATAAAAACCAGCTTATAGCTCCTTATTTGCAAGATATATCTTTTTTAAAGAAATTAACAAAAGAAGCCTATTACAGAACAGCAAATGAAATAAAGGTACAGCATATTTTAGTAAGATTAAAAAAGAACTCGATACCACAAGATACTCTTAAGGCTTATAGAAAAATTGAAAAGGCTAGAAAAGAAATTTTATCTGGAAAACTTTTTAAATTAGTTGCTAAAAAATACTCTGAAGATCCATCAGTAAAAAAAAATGGAGGTAATTTAGGATATTTTTCTGCATTTAAAATGGTATATCCTTTTGAAGACGCTGCTTATAAGACAAAAATAGGAGAAGTATCTATGCCATTTAAAACCCGTTTTGGATACCATATTGTACAGGTAAATGGTACAAGAAAATCTAAAGGAAAAGTAGAAGTAGCACATATTTTAATTACAGATAGGTCTAATAAAGGGAAAATAAGGATAGATAGTATTTTTGAAAAATTACAAAAAGGAGAAAATTTTGTAAATCTAGCCAAACAGTATTCTAATGATTCTAGTTCTAAAAATATGGGAGGAAAGTTAGAAAAATTTGGTACAGGAATTATGTTAGAATCATTTGAAAAAGTATCATTTTCATTAGAAAAAAAAGGAAATTACTCTAAGCCATTTCTCACCCGTTTTGGTTGGCATATTGTAATGTTACTTAAAAAATATCCTATAGGTTCTTTTGAAGAAATGAAAGAAGAAATAACTAATAATGTAAAAAGAAGTGGAAGAAAAAGATTGTCTGATGATGTTGTTTTAAATCGGCTAAAAAAAGAATATAAAATTGTAGATGATATAGAAGGAATATCAATTTTAAAGGATAAAAATATTTTTACAAAACCAAAAAAATCATTGCGAGGTACACTGTTTAGTATCAATGAAAAGCATATAAAACAAGGAGCGTTTGTTAAGTATCTTAGAAATAGAAGAAACAAACCTGTTTTTGCATTGTTTAAAGCATTTAAGAATCAAGAAATACTTACTTATTTTAAAGACAATTTAATATATACAGAACCAAAATATGCAGCAATACTACAAGAATATACAGAGGGATTGCTGTTATTTGAGTTGATGCAAAATAAAATTTGGAATAAATCTGCCAAAGATTCGATAGGATTAAAAAAATATTTTAATCATTACAAATCAAACTATAAAAGTAAGAAATTGGAAGATATAAAAAATCAAGTAATAAATGATTATCAAAACTATTTAGATAAAAAATGGGTTTTAAATTTAAGAAAGAGAAATAAAATAAAAGTAAATAAAAGACAACTTAAAAAATTAATTAAGTTTTATAAAAATAAAATATGAAACCACTTATAGTTTTTATAATT
>CAZZPG010000101.1:0-7480 GCA_964655975.1 uncultured Flavobacteriaceae bacterium | reverse complement strand
TTAGATTATGTAATTGTGAAAATACCTCGTTGGAATTTTGATAAATTTGAAGGTTCTGACAGAACTTTAGGACTGCAAATGAAATCGGTAGGAGAGGTAATGGGTATCGGTCGGTCTTTCCAAGAAGCCTTACACAAGGCAACACAATCACTCGAAATTAAAAGAAACGGAATAGGAGCAGACGGTAAAGGCTATAAAAATTATGATCAAATCATCAGCAAATTAAAATATGCTTCTTGGGATCGTGTTTTTGTAATTTATGATGCCATTCAAATGGGAATTCCATTAAGTAAAATTCATACAATTACTAAAATTGATATATGGTTTTTAAGACAATATGAAGAACTACATGAATTAGAAAAGGAAATTTCTAAATATACGATAGATTCTCTTGATAGAGATTTACTTTTAGAAGCCAAACAAAAAGGTTATGGAGACCGTCAAATTGCTCATATGCTAGGGTGCTTAGAAAGTCAGGTTTATCAAAAAAGAGAGGAATTAAATGTAAATAGAGTGTATAAATTGGTAGATACCTGTGCGGCAGAATTTAAAGCACAAACACCTTATTATTACTCTACTTTTGAAAATGATGCAATTCCTACTGATGGAAAAACAGTTGTTATAAACGAAAGCGAAGTTACTAAAAAGAAAAAAGTAATTGTATTAGGTTCTGGACCTAATAGAATTGGTCAAGGAATTGAGTTTGATTATTGCTGTGTACACGGCGTATTGGCAGCTGCCGAATGTGGTTATGAAACTATTATGATAAATTGTAATCCAGAAACGGTTTCTACCGATTTTGATACGGCAGATAAACTCTATTTTGAACCCGTTTTTTGGGAACATATTTATGATATCATTAAACATGAAAACCCAGAAGGAGTTATTGTGCAACTAGGGGGGCAAACTGCTTTAAAATTGGCAGAAAAACTAACCAAATATGGTATTAAAATTTTAGGAACTAGTTTTGAAGCATTAGATTTAGCTGAAGATAGAGGAAGTTTTTCTGACCTATTAAAAAGTAATAACATACCTTATCCTGAGTTTGGTATCGCAGAAACTGCAGATGAAGCTTTGGTATTGGCAAAACAATTAGATTTTCCTATTTTAATTAGACCATCTTATGTTTTGGGAGGTCAAGGAATGAAGATTGTGATTAATAAAGAAGAATTAATAGAACACGTTGTAGATTTATTAAGAAGAATGCCAGGAAATAAATTATTGTTAGACAATTATTTAGATGGAGCAATAGAGGCTGAGGCTGATGCTATTTGCGATGGAGAAAATGTATATATTATTGGTATTATGGAACATATAGAACCTTGTGGCGTGCATTCTGGTGATTCTAACGCAACATTACCACCGTTTAATTTAGGTGATTTGGTGCTAGAACAAATAAAATCGCACACAAAAACGATTGCTTTGGCATTAAAAACTGTTGGATTGATAAATATTCAGTTTGCCATTAAAGATGATAAGGTCTATATTATAGAAGCAAATCCAAGAGCATCAAGAACGGTTCCGTTTATTGCAAAAGCCTATAAAGAACCCTACGTAAATTATGCAACCAAAGTAATGTTGGGAGAGAAGAAAGTAACTGATTTTAGTTTTAATCCACAGTTAGAAGGGTATGCTATAAAACAACCTGTATTTTCTTTCAATAAATTTCCTAATGTAAATAAAAACTTAGGACCAGAAATGAAAAGTACTGGAGAAAGTATTTTGTTTATAGATAATTTACAAGATGATCAATTTTATGAACTGTATTCTAGACGAAAAATGTATTTAAGTAAATAATTAAAATGATTGTTTAATAAGTTTTTTTAGCATTTTGCTATATGCTCTTAATTCTAGCATTTCATCAATAAATTTTTTTGTGCTTTTATACGGAATATTATTTTCATTATGGTTTATCTTAGCAATTTGATAAGTATATTTCCAGTGGGTTCTAATAGCTTTTAAAGCTTTGAGGTAGGTGTATTTGTTGGCATCATAAATATGTGTGGGTTCAGAAATAATACCATTAATTTCTAAGATTTTAAAATCACCATTTTCTAAGTCTTTAAAAGTGTCGTATTTAACATCAACTCTACCATAATACCATCCAGAAATCTGGTTACTTAATGTATCAAAAACACTTTCTAGTTGTTTTGATATTAAATGGTTACCATTAATAAACTCAGTCCCTTTAGAGTGATTTCCTACAGCAGTTAGTTTAATTTTCTTTCCTTTTTTAGGTATTTTTTGTAGTTTTTTTTGATGTATTTTCTCAAATAAATCAAGATATAGTTTAGCTCTTTTATCAGCCAAGATTAATGTTTTTAAGGAAGATGTTCCATCACCTATAACGGCTAAAAATCGTTTTAAAGTAATAGAACTAATTGTACCTTTATTTTTGTTTGGTAATCTATGGTAAAAAATGCCACATTCATTTTTATAATCTAAAAATTCTTGAATAATAAACGGAATAGGGTATTTTTTTAAATAGCTTTTTAGTTCGTTTTCAGAAGTAATTTTTTTAACTAAAATACCTCTAAAACCAACATCTGGTTTTGCAATTAAAGGATATGAAATGTTTTCTTTTTTGATAAGCTCTATAGTAGCCTCAAAAGACATTTTTACTGTACATAAAACTGTTTTAGGTTGGTGTTTTTTTGGAACTAATTTTATGGTGGTATATTTACTTTCTGTTCCATTTCCAGAACTTTTTATACATGGATTTACGGCACTAAAAAAAGCCGTATGTTTTGCTTTAGTTGCTAAATAAAAAGAGTAAGGTAAATTGGGTACATAGAACATAAATGTTGGCCAATGCTCCCAATGAAATAATTTATGTAAAGTATTTCTATTCACTAAAATTTATTAAAAAGTGCATCTAAAAAAGTTTTAAATGTTTTAAAAGCAAAATAAACGGTAAAAAAAAGTAATGATATCCCGATAAAAACAATTCCATAACCTATATAAATTTTTGGACTTTCAGTAAATCTATTTAAGGCTTTAAAGCCAATATTTAAAGTGATGGGTGATATTATTAGTAACCCTAAAAGAATAGATATTCTTTTAATCCCTTTTTCTAATAGAGCTTCTTTAGTTTTCATTTTTTTTGAAAATTTTCAATTGCTTTTCTAACATTTCCGTGTTTTTCTAATAATTTACTTGCTACTTTTTGGTCTATATGTAATTCAGAAACTAACATTTTTACACCTCTATCTACTAATTTGTTGTTAGATAGCTGCATATCAATCATTTTGTTTCCTTTAATTTTACCCAACTGAATCATAGTTGCAGTAGATAGCATATTTAAAACCAATTTTTGGGCAGTACCTGCTTTCATTCTAGAACTTCCTGTTATAAATTCAGGACCTACAACTACTTCAATAGGGAATTTAGCTGTTAAAGCTAACGGACTATTTTGATTGCAAGTAATACATCCTGTAATAATATTATTTTTATTACATTTTTCTAAAGCTGCAATTACATACGGAGTTGTACCAGATGCTGCAATACCAACAACAATATCTTTCTTAGAAATTTGATGAGTTTGTAAATCTATCCAACCTTGTAATTTAGAGTCTTCAGCAAATTCTACAGCTTTTAAAATAGCCGTATCACCACCAGCAATAATGCCAATAACCAAACCAAAGGGTACGCCAAATGTTGGTGGACACTCAGATGCGTCTACAACACCTAGTCTACCACTTGTTCCTGCACCTAAATAAAATAACCTGCCTCCACTTTGTAATTTTTGTACAATTTGTTTGGTTAATTTTTCTATTTGAGGTAAAGATTTTTCAACAGCAAAAGGAACTATTTTATCTTCATTATTAATGTTTTTCAATAAGTTAGTTACACTCATTTTTTCTAAATGGTTGTACTTTGAAGATTGTTCTGTTGTCTTTGTAAAATTCATATTACAACAAAAATAAGCAAATGAAATTAAAAACTCTAAATTTAGTGACAAACAGTATTAATATTGTGTCATAATAACTATATGAATCTTATAAATTAAAAAAAATGGAAACAATTACACAATCACTTTCTAACTTTTATGATGCAGTAGCAACAGGTTTTGGAGATTGGGGTTTAAAATTATTAGGAGCAATAGCCGCATTAATTTTAGGTCTTTGGATTATTAGAATATTAATAAAAGGAGTTTCTAAAGCATTTGAGAGTAGGCATCTTGACGAAACTTTACGACCTTTTTTAATTACTTTAATAGGTTTTATCCTTAAAGTATTATTAATAATATCTATTGCAGGAATAGTAGGAGTTCCTACCGCTTCTTTTGCCGCTCTAATTGCTGGTGCTGGACTGGCTATAGGTATGGCATTTAATGGGTCTTTAGGTCATTTAGCATCTGGAGTTATGTTGCTTATTTTTAAACCTTTTAAAGTAGGAGATTTAATTAAAACCAATGATGCTTTTGGGTTTGTAAAAGAGATATCTGTTTTTGTAACAACTATTGAAACTTTTCAAAATGAAACAGTTATACTACCAAACACAACAGTGGCATCTAATAAAATTACTAATTTAACTGCAAAAGGAAATTTAAGAGTAGATATGCCTTTTGCTATAAGATATGGGTCAGATATTAAGAAAGCCAAAGAAGTAGTAATGAATGTTTTAAATAATGATGAAAAAGTATTAAAAGAAGAAGGGAAAATGCCACGTGTTTCTGTACATAATTTAGGCTTAAATAGTGTAGAATTATTAGCACTACCTTATGTAATATGTGATGATTATTGGGATGTTTATTGGGATACTAGACAAAAAATTGTTGAAGCCTTAGGTTCTGCAGGATATGAAGCTCCATTACCTCAAAGAGTAGTTACAATGCAATCTTAATACTTCTAAGATAACAAAAAGCCTCATAAAATTATTTTTTATGAGGCTTTTTTATTTTTATATATTATACCATTTCTATAATTTTATTAAAAGTAGAACTTGGTTTCATCGCTTCTAATACTAATTGCTCTTTTGGGGCATAGTAACCTCTTAAATCTACAGAGTTTCCTTGAACTTTATTTAGTTCATCTATAATTGTTGTTTTATCTGTAATTAATCTTTTTGCAATTGGAGTAAATTGAGTTTTTAGCTCTTGATTTTGGTTTTGATTAGCTAAAGCCTCTGCCCAATACATTGCTAAATAAAAGTGACTCCCTCTATTATCTAATTCATTCACTTTTCTTGATGGTCCTTTCTTCTTTTCTAGTAACTTATCAGTAGCATCATCTAAGGTTTCTGCCAATATTAACGCCTTTTTATTATTAGTTGATGTTCCTAAATGCTCTAAAGAAACAGCTAGAGCTAAAAACTCACCCAAAGAATCCCATCGTAAATGATTTTCTTTAACAAATTGTTGCACATGTTTTGGAGCAGAACCTCCAGCACCCGTTTCAAACAATCCACCTCCATTCATTAATGGTACAATAGATAACATTTTTGCCGATGTACCCAACTCTAAAATAGGAAAGAGATCTGTTAAGAAATCACGTAGCACATTTCCTGTAACAGAAATAGTATCTTTACCATCTTTAATTCTTTCTAAAGTAAATAGAGTAGCTTCTTTCTGTGATAAAATTCTTATATCTAAATTAGCAGTATCATGATTTGGTAAGTACTGCTTCACTTTTTTAATGATTTCTTTATCATGTGCTCTTTTTTCATCCAACCAAAAAACAGCAGGCATACCAGAGGCTTTGGCTCTAGTAACTGCTAATTTTATCCAATCTTGGATGGGGGCATCTTTTACTTGACACATTCTCCAAATATCACCTATTTCAACATCGTGTTGCATTAAAATAGTTCCGTTTTCATCAATTACTTTAACAGTTCCGTTAGCTTCTATTTCAAAAGTTTTATCATGTGAACCGTATTCTTCTGCTTTTTGAGCCATTAAACCAACATTAGGAACTGTTCCCATGGTGGTTGGATTAAAAGCACCATTCTTTTTACAAAAATTAATAGTAGTTTGATACAACTTTGCGTAAGAGCTATCAGGAATTACAGCTTTGGTATCTTGTTGTTTTCCTTCTTTGTTCCACATTTGCCCAGAAGTCCTAATCATTGCAGGCATAGAAGCATCAATAATTACATCACTTGGTACGTGTAAATTGGTAATTCCTTTATCAGAATTTACCATGGCTACATCAGGATTGTTTTTATATGCTATTTCAATACTATCTTCTATTTCTTTTTGCGTATTTTTTGGTAGTTCTTTAATTTTACTCAATAAGTTTCCGAATCCATTATTTACATCAACTCCAATTTCCTCAAATAAATGTTTATATTTTTTAAAGACATCTTTAAAAAATACACGAACTGCATGCCCAAAAATGATAGGGTCAGATACTTTCATCATAGTGGCTTTCATATGTAAAGAAAAGAGTACTCCTTTATCTTTTGCATCTTTAATTTCTGTTTCTAAAAATTGTAATAATGCTTTTTTACTCATTATGGTGGCATCAATAATTTCTCCTTCTAAAGCAGAGATTTCTTTTAAAAGTGTAGATTTTCCGTTGGTGTCTGTATGCTCTATTTTAATACTGGTTGCTTTAGGTAGGGTTACAGATTGCTCGTTATGAGCAAAATCTCCTTCACTCATCGTAGCCACATGAGTTTTAGAGTCTGAGCTCCATACTCCCATAAAATGTGGGTTTTTACGAGCATAATTTTTTACGGCTTTAGGTGCTCTTCTATCAGAGTTTCCTTCACGTAAAACAGGGTTTACAGCAGAACCTTTTACTTTACTATAAGCAGTTGCTATGGCTTTTTCTTCATCGGTTTCTGGCTCATCTATATAATTTGGAATTGTATAACCAAGAGCTTGTAATTCTTTAATAGCAGTTTTTAATTGCGGTACAGAAGCACTAATATTTGGTAATTTAATAATGTTTGCTTCAGGTTTTTTAGCTAATCTGCCTAATTCTTCTAAAGCATCTGGCACTTGTTGTTCTTTAGTTAAATAAGAGGAGAAGTTTGATAAAATTCTTGCAGCTAAAGAGATATCTTTAGTTTCAATATCTATATTTGAAGAGTTTGTAAAAGCTTTTACAATTGGTAAAAAAGAATGGGTAGCTAAAAAAGGAGCTTCATCTGTTTTTGTATATATTATTTTGGCATTGTTACTCATGATTTTATGTATTTTGTACAAAAGAATGTACTGTGATAAATTAATTTTGAAGTATTGCAAATTTAAAAAAATCAAATGGGTTTTTTGATACTTATTTGTTATAAATACTATTTCTTTATTACAAATATGATAAAAATATGGGGGTAATTTTTAATATTTGCTATTTTCTATAGTTGTCTTATTTAATTTTTTCTATGCCAAATTTTTAAAAACAAGAAAAACTTTTTGTTAATTAAATAATAATTTTACTGTATATCCGTAAACGTTCATAATTCAAAATAAATGCTTATCTTTGAGTAAATTAACAATTATGAATATATTTAGTTTTACCGCCAATTTTGATAGCGA
>CAZZPG010000100.1:0-7518 GCA_964655975.1 uncultured Flavobacteriaceae bacterium | reverse complement strand
GGGCAACCACAAGGGATTGGGCAACCACAAGGGATTGGGCAACCACAAGGGATTGGGCAACCACAAGGGATTGGGCAACCACAAGGGATTGCCCCAACGGATTCCCCAACGGATTCCCCAACGGATTCCCCAACGGACAAAACGGTAGGCGATATTATAGGGGCATTTAAATCAATAACAACAAACGAATATATACGTAACGTAAAATCAAATAATTGGCAACGGTTTAACGGTAAATTATGGCAACGTAACTATTGGGAACACATTATTAGAAATGAAAAAGCGTATAGAAATATTTCTAATTATATTATTGCCAACCCCTTAAAATGGCAAGAAGATAACTTTTTTATATGATAGCCAAAACAAATAAAACCATAAATTATTATCCATTTTCTATATTTAAATTTTAATTATGAATCTGACAGAAAATACCATAGAACAATCCTTTATTGAGCAATTAATCAGTCAAGGTTATACCTATTACAACGGAACAGAAATTTCACCAATTAGCAATAATCCACAACGAGAAAGTTTTAGTTCTGTCATTTTAGAACAACATTTTAAAAATTCATTAAAAAAACTAAATCCAACCTTACCAGAATCTGCACGAGTTGAAGCCTATCAAAAAGTAATTAATTTGGGTACTGAAGATATTATGGAAAACAATGAGCGTTTCCATACTTTGCTAACCAATGGCGTAACGGTAGAATACAACAAAGACGGAAGAACAAAAGGTATTAATGTAAAATTATTAGATGTAGAAAATCCAGAGAATAATAATTTTTGGGTAGTAAATCAATTAGTAGTAAAGGAAAACAATAACGAAAAACGTTTTGATGTCGTTATTTTTATAAATGGATTGCCTTTGGTTTTTGTAGAATTAAAATCGGCATCAGACGAAAAAGCTACTTTACGAAAAGCCTACACACAAATACAAAATTATAAAAAAGCCGTACCAAGTATATTTTACTACAATGCTGTTTGTGTAATTTCAGACGGAATAGATGCAACCACATCAAGTGTATCTGCTCCATTTTCTCGTTTTTTATCTTGGCGAACACCAAAAGAATTAAAAGGAGAGCTAAGAACAGAACTACAAATATTAACAGAATATATGCTCAACCAAAAAACATTAGTAGAATTAATTCGCTATTGTACCGTTTTTGAGCAAGAAGAAAAGAAAGACGAAAAAACAGGTTTAATTTTTCAAGTAAAAATTAAAAAAGTGGCTGCATATCATCAATATTATGCCGTACAAAAAGCCGTAGCACAAACCATAAGAGCAACCAATAATAAAGATGGAGATAGAAAAATTGGTGTAATTTGGCATACACAAGGAAGTGGAAAATCTTTATCAATGGTATTTTATAGTGGACAAATTATTACGCATCCACAAATGAAAAACCCTACAATTGTAATGCTTACCGATAGAAATGATTTAGACGACCAACTATTTGGAACTTTTGGTAATTGTGTGAGTTTATTAAGACAAAAACCCAAACAAGCAAGCAGTAGAGAAAACTTAAAAGAACTATTAAATGTTTCAGGTGGTGGCGTTATTTTTACGACCATTCAAAAGTTTGCACCAGCAGAAGGTAATGTTTATGATACATTATCAGAACGAACAAATATTGTAGTTGTAGCAGATGAGGCACATAGAAGCCAATATGGTTTTGCAGGTAGAGAAGTAGAAACTGATGAAGGAATGGAAACACGTTACGGAAACGCCAAATATTTGCGTGATGCTTTACCAAATGCGTCTTATATTGGCTTTACAGGAACGCCAATAGAAAAAGAAGATAAATCAACCCCTGCTGTTTTTGGCGATTATATAGATGTTTATGATATTAAACAAGCCGTAGATGATGGAGCAACTGTACCAATTAGTTACGAATCTCGCTTGATAAAAATTAAATTAGACGAGCAAACAGCTCAAAAATTAGATAATGAAATCAATGATATTTCTGATGCCACAGAAGAACAAATAGAAAAAGCCAAAAAGAAAACAGCTACAATTGATGCAGTTGTTGGGCATCTTGATAGACTAAAAGATGTTGCAAAAGATATAGTAATGCACTTTGAAGCAAGGCAAGAAGTTTTTGAAGGAAAAGCAATGATTGTAGGTATGACACGAAATATTTGTGTAAGATTATACAATGAAATTGTTGCCCTAAAACCAAATTGGCATAATGATGATTTAGACAAAGGAATAATAAAGGTTATAATGACAAGCACCTCAGATGACCCAGAATTGTTTCAACCACACCATACCACAAAACAACAAAGAAAGGAATTAGCCGTACGAATGAAAGACCCAAATGATGGTTTAAAATTGGTTATTGTTCGTGATATGTGGCTTACAGGTTTTGATGCACCAAGTTTGCACACAATGTATATTGATAAAAAAATGCAAGGAGCAAATTTAATGCAAGCCATAGCAAGAGTTAATCGTGTTTACAAAGACAAACCAGGAGGTTTGGTAGTTGATTATATAGGAATTGGTCAAGACCTTAGAAATGCAATGGCAACGTATATACAAAGTGGTGGAGAAGGCTCGCCAGTTGTAGATATAAAAGAAGCGATTGCAGGAATGAAAGAAAAATTTGAAATTGTAGAACAGATGTTCAACGGTTTTGAGTTTAAAGCTTATTTTAAAGTAGAAACTGCTAAAAAATTACAAGTTTTATTAGGTGCTCAAAACTTTATTCTTTCAGATGAAAAATTGAAAAAACGGTTTTTAAAAGAAGTAACCTTACTTTCAAAACTATTTGCGATGTCAATTCCAAGCCCAGATGCAGAGAAAATAAAAGATGGAATTGCATTTTTTCAAGCCGTAAAATCGAGAATAAACAAGTTTACAGGCAATACAATAAAATCAGATTTTGAAGTAGAAACAGCCATAAAACAGATTGTAGATGATGCCTTGTCAAGTGGTGGCGTAATAGATATTTTTGAAGCCGCAGGAATAAGCAAACCATCTGTAAGTATTTTATCAGACGAATTTTTGTTGGAAGTAAAAAATATGCAACAAAAAAATGTTGCTTTTGAGCTATTGAAAAAATTACTAAGCGATGACGTACGAGTACGAAAATCGAAAAATATTGCACAAGGAAAGAAATTTTCAGAAATGTTAGAATCCGTCGTAAAACGTTATCATAATAATCAAATAGATTCGGCACAAGTATTGGCAGAACTTTCGGAAATAGCCAAAGAAATGCGTTTGGAAGACAATAAATCAGAAGAATTAGGATTAACACCTGAAGAATATGCTTTTTATAGTGTTTTGAAAGAAAATGAATCTACGAGTTTCTTAGATGACGATAAAATGAAGGAACTAATTCATACCATTGTTGATGTTATTAGAAAAAACGCAACCGTAGATTGGAGTAAACGAGATGATGTACGAGCAAAATTGAGATTAACAGTAAAGAAAATATTAATGAGATACGGTTACCCACCAGACTTAGCGAAATTAGAAGCCGACCGAGTTTTAAGACAAGGAGAAGCATTAGCAGAAATGTTTTCATCAGAAAATTAGACTTATGAAAAGAAAAGCCAACCCTAAAAGCCATACACCAAACTTTAGGATGCATAAAAAACTCACTCATTCCCTACTCTTTTTGTCTTTAAAAAAAGACAAAAAATAATTCTCATATCTGTAGAATTTTAAAAACTATACGAAAAAAATTCTCCCATCAAAATTTTTGGAATAATATTTCTCGTGGAGAAATATAGCAACTGAAAAAATGCAATTTCTTAACTGTGAGAAACTCTCACTCTTACAGATTTTTTCCTATAAAAACCTTATAAATGGAGGTTTTAAAAAAAATTAACTGAAATTATTTCAATAAAAAGGATGTCAATAAAGTTATGAAATTGGTTTATATAGCTTCTTGAGTATTCAATTTAGTTAAAAATACCGACTAACTTATTTTGCTTATTTAGTAAATTACTAAATACTGATTATCAGTATAATACACAACTAAATAACAGCTTAAAAGATTCTTAGTTAGTTAGCTATTTTAAAAAATATATTAAAAAATATGAGTTTACCCTGTCTAGATATCTCATTATTCAATTTTTTTCATTTAATTATGGTATTTTAGCTTCTTAAAACTAATCAAACTGATGGATACAACTCCTATAATTACCAATGATGCTATTGTTTTTGGATTATTAATGCTATCTCTTGGATTTGTATTTTACACAGAATCTAAAGAATCTGGATTTTGGTACAAATTTTACAAAATAGTTCCAGGATTATTTATGGCATATTTTATTCCTGCTATTTTTACCACATTAGGAGTTATTGCTCCAGATTGGGAAACCATTTCTACTGCTGGCAAGCTTATAAAAGGAAAATCTCAATTATACTACGTATCAAGTAGATTTTTACTACCTGCTGCATTGGTTTTAATGACGTTAAGTATCAATTTAAAAGCAATTTTTAACTTAGGCTCTAAAGCATTAATTATGTTTTTTACAGGTACTGTTGGTATTATAATTGGTGGTCCTATTGCTATTTTATTAATCTCAATTTTTTCTCCAGAAACAGTTGGAGGGTCAGATTTTAATGCCGTTTGGAGAGGGCTTTCTACACTTGCAGGAAGTTGGATTGGTGGTGGTGCAAACCAAACTGCTATGCTAGAAATTTACAAATACAATCCTGCAAAATACGGAGGAATGGTGTTTGTAGATATTGTAGTTGCTAATATTTGGATGGCAATTTTATTAATAGGAATTGGTAAAAAAGACAAAATAAATAAATGGCTAAAAGCAGACACTTCTGCCATTGAAAAATTAAAAGAAAAAGTATCTAACTTTACGCAAAAAATAAAAAGAAACCCTACACTTACTGATTTAATGATTATTCTATCCATCGGATTTGGAACTGTTGGATTTGCTCATTTTGTTGCTAGTTATTTAGCTACTTTCTTTAACAATACTGTTGCTACTATAGAATCTGAAACGTGGAAAAATGTATTCTCATTCTTAGGTTCTAAATTCTTTTGGTTAATTAGTATTTCTACCATCATTGCCATTCTACTTTCATTTACAAAAGCTAAAAACTATGAAGGTGCAGGTGCAAGTAAAATTGGTAGCATTTTTATCTATATTTTAGTGGCAACAATAGGTATGAAAATGGATTTAGCCATGATTTTTGATAACTTAGGGCTTATTATAATTGGTATTGTGTGGATGAGTATTCACGCAGGGTTATTAATTTTAGTAGCCAAAATTATCAAAGCCCCATATTTCTTTTTAGCCGTAGGCAGTCAAGCAAATGTTGGTGGTGCCGCCTCTGCCCCTATTGTTGCATCCGCATTTCATCCATCATTAGCAACTGTGGGCGTATTATTAGCAGTCTTTGGATACGCTATAGGAACCGTTGGTGCAATTGCTTGTACAATTTTAATGGAATTAGCCTCAACTATGTAAGAAATTATGCATATTTGCACTCATTAAAATTTAGATACTAATGAAAAAAATCCTCACACTTATTACCATTGCTATCATTACAATTTCCTGTTCATCAAACTTAAAAAAGAAGAATGGAAATATGATTGTTAAAGGTCAAATTAAAGGACTTAAAAAAGGAACATTATATTTGCAAAAAATGAAAGACACCTTATTAGTTTCTGTAGATTCTGTTTCATTATTTGGCGATGATAAATTTTTATTGACAGACAATGTAGATTCTCCACAAATGTATTATGTAACTTTTGATGGAAATACAACTCAAAAACGTATTATGTTTTTTGGTGAGAAAGGAAATATTACCATCAATGATAATGTAGAAAAATTTGGATTATTCCCAGAAGTCTTTGGCTCTAAAAATCATGAAATCTTACAAAAATTCTTTTCAATAGATAAAAAATTTAAAGACCAACGCTTAGAATTTATAAAAGATGATTTTAAAGCAAAAAAGACTGGCAACAAAGAAAAAATAGCTCAACTAGAAAAAGATTATAAAAGAATGATGCGTCGTAGGTTTTTGTTTACTGCTAATTTTGCTATATCAAATGCAGACCATGAAGTTGCACCTTATATTGTATTAACAGAATTATATGATGCAAATATAAAAATATTAGACACTGTAAACAACTCACTTACAGAGAAAGTAAAAAATTCTATTTATGGTAAACGATTAAATAAATACGTTACAGAAATAAAGAAAAAAGAAGAAAAAGTAATTGGAAATTAAAAAAATTAAACTTTTATTTTCAATCCATCATAGGCTAAAAAAACATTTTTAGGTAATTGTTTTTCTACCTCAGTATGAAACCCTAATTGATGACTTATATGTGTTAAATAAGCTATTTTAGGCTTAATATCATCAATAAATTGTAGAGCTTCTTTTAAATTAAAGTGTGTAGGATGCTCTTTAATTCTAACAGCATCTACCACCAAAATATCTAAATTTTTTAATTTTTTACTTTCTTTTTTAGAAACTAATTTTACATCAGTAACATAAGCAAAATTTTGAAACCTAAAAGCCATTATTGGTAGTTTACCATGCATTACCTCTATAGGTATTACCTCTAATCTATTAAGAATAAAAGGGTTGTTATCAATAATATTTATTTTTACACTTGGAGCATTATCATACCTATTTTGAGTAGCAAAAATATAATCATAACGTTTTTTTAAATTATCCACCACTCTTTGAGTTGCATAAATGGGTACTTCGCCCATTTTAAAGCTATAAGGTCTAATATCATCAAAACCTGCTACATGGTCTGAGTGCTCATGAGTAAATAAAATTCCACTAATAGATTGCACGTTTTCTCTTAACATTTGCTGTCTAAAATCCGGACCACAATCAATTATGTAATTTGCATCATTCCAAGAAATTAATATTGATGATCGTAACCTCTTATCTTTACTATCTTTAGATAAACAAACTGGATGATTATTTGCCAATATTGGCACACCTGTAGATGTTCCTGTTCCTAAAAATGTAATTTTCATAAGTTTAGCTTTTTTTAATGATAAAGATGTAACAAAAGTAAGATAAAAATTGACTGAACCTCTTTATTTTACTACTTTTGTTGTGGCAATAAAAAGAGCAAAAAAATGGCAATTACACTAAAAGGAGATACTGTAATTAGTAGTGTACCTACTACTAAAAGTAAAGCATTACGTATAAATTTAAACTCAAACATTTACGGAACATTTGCAGAAATTGGAGCTGGACAAGAAACGGTTCGTAATTTCTTTAGAGCAGGTGGTGCTTCTGGTACAATTGCAAAAGCAATGAGTGCTTATGATAAAGATTTTTCTGATGCTATTTATGGGATAGAAACTGATCAACGTTATGTTACAGAGCCTCGTTTAAAAACGATGTTGCGCCATGAAGTTGACTTAATTGAAGATAGATTAAGCAGAAAAAAACATCCTGATAAATTCTTTTTTAGTTACGCAAATACCGTTGCTACCATTAATTTTTCTAAGAAATTTAAAGGTCATGGTTGGGTTGGTATCCGATTTCAATTAGACCCCTTAGAAGATTACAAC
>CAZZPG010000099.1:0-7565 GCA_964655975.1 uncultured Flavobacteriaceae bacterium | reverse complement strand
ACCGTTTAGGATTATATAATATTAAAACAGAATTAGAAGATTTAGGATTAAAATACACAGAAACAGATATTTATAATGGTATTTTACATAAAATTACTGAAAGTAAAGAAGAACAACAAAAATATATTATATCATTTTCTAATACCTTAAAAACAGCTCTTGATAAAGAAAATTTTGAATATGATATAAAAGGTAGATTTAAATCCATTTTCTCTATCCGAAGAAAAATGCAAGTTCAAAATGTAACTTTTGAAGAAGTATATGATAAATTTGCCATAAGAATTATATATAAGCCCACCTCTAAAGATGAAAAATTTGATGCTTGGAAAATTTATTCTATTGTTACAGATTTTTTTAAACCCAACCCTTCTCGCCTAAGAGATTGGATATCTCAACCCAAAACCACTGGATATGAAGCGTTGCACATTACAGTAATTGGCCCAAAAGCAAAATGGGTAGAAGTACAAATTCGTTCTGAAAGAATGAATGAAATTGCAGAAAAAGGGTATGCAGCCCACTTTAAATATAAACAAGGAAATATAAAAGAAAACGGATTAGAAGGCTGGTTAAATAAACTAAAAGAAACCTTAGAAAACCAAAGTGTTAATGCTGTAGATTTTGTAGAAGATTTTAAATTAAACCTATATTCTAAAGAAATATATGTTTTTACACCTAAAGGAGACTTAAAATCACTCCCTAAAAATGCAACAGCATTAGATTTCGCTTTTTCAATTCATACAGATATAGGCTTGCGGTGTAGAGGGGCCAAAGTAAATGGAAAATTAGTACCATTAAGTTTTTTATTAAAAAGTGGAGATCAAGTAGAGGTACAAACCTCTAGCGTACAAAAACCCAATGTACGCTGGCTAGATTTTGTAATTACAGCAAGGGCAAGAACAAAAATAAAAGTAGCATTAAAAGAAGAAGAAAAGAAAATTGCTATTGAAGGAAAAGAAATTTTAACTAGAAAACTACGACAGTTAAAAATAACTTTAAATGAAAAATCTGTAAATGAATTAGTCGCCTTTTTTAAATTAAAAACAAGTTTTGATTTATTTTACAGAATAGGTAATGGTGCTATTGATAATACTCTACTAAAATCTTTTGCTAATCAAAGAAATAGAGTTTTACTAAATTTTTTTAAAAATAGATTTAAAAGAACCCCTTCAAAAGAAATTATTGATAAAGAAGAAATCAATGCAAAATATGATGCCTTAGTTTTTGGAAAAGAAGAAGAAAAATTAGATTATAAAATTTCTAAATGCTGTAACCCTATCCCTGGAGACAAAGTTTTTGGTTTTGTAACCATTAATGAAGGAATTAAAATTCATAAAAATAACTGCCCTAATGCCATTTCTTTACAATCTAATTATGCATATCGAATCATAAAAGCAAAGTGGATAGACTCTTCTCAGCAAGAATTTAAAGCAATTCTACACATAAATGGGGTAGATAATAGAGGTATCATAAACAATATTACTAGAATAATTTCAAGTAATAATCATATAGATATACACAGTATAAACATTACAGGAAACCAAGGTTTTTTTGATGGTAAACTATCTTTAAGTATTAAAAATAAAGCACAATTAGATAAACTTATAATTGGTATTAAAAATATTAAAGGAGTAAAAAAAGTAAAACGTGTTAATACTTTGTAAATATCATTTTAGTAGAAAATACTTTTTTTTTAATAAATAAATGTAGATTTGTTTTTTATTAAATGTAGTTTATGAATTCTAACAAATATCAAGAAGTAGTTAAAAAAGTTTTTACCACATATTTAGAAGAAAATATGCACAGAAAAACCCCAGAAAGATATGCAATACTTCAAGAAATTTATAATTTAAAAGAACATTTTGATATTGAATCTCTCTACTTAAATATGAAAAACAAAAACTACAGAGTAAGTAGAGCAACTCTTTACAATACAATAGATTTACTTTTAGATTGCAGGCTAGTTAGGAGGCATCAATTTGAAGGACAATCCATGGCTAGATATGAAAAAAGTTACTTTGATAAACAACATGATCATATAATTTTTACAGATACAGGAGAAGTAAAAGAATTTTGTGACCCTAGAATACATACTATCAAAAAAACAATAGAAGAAGTCTTTAATATTGATATACACAACCATTCTCTATATTTTTATGGAACAAAAAAAACTAATTAACACAAAAAAAAATTAACTAATGGCTATTGATTTATTACTTGGATTACAGTGGGGAGATGAAGGAAAAGGTAAAATTGTAGATGTACTAACAAAAAACTACAATATTATTGCTCGTTTTCAAGGAGGACCAAATGCAGGACACACCCTTGTTTTTAATGGAAAAAAACACGTTTTACACACTATACCTTCTGGCATTTTTCATAAAACTGCAATAAACGTTGTAGGAAATGGTGTAGTCATTGATCCTGTAATCTTTAAAAAAGAACTAGATAATTTAGAAAAACACAATATAGATTATACTTCTAAATTACTTATTTCTAGAAAAGCTCACCTTATTTTACCAACCCATAGATTATTAGATGCCGCCTCAGAAACCTCTAAAGGGAAAGCTAAAATTGGTTCTACTCTTAAAGGAATAGGACCAACTTATATGGATAAAACAGGCAGAAATGGTATGCGTATTGGAGATTTAGAATTAGCCAATTGGAAAGAAAAATATGATGCCTTAACAAAAAAACATTTAAAAATGTTACACTTTTTTGATGTCCAAATAGAGTATAACTTAGAAGAACTAGAAACAGAATTTTGTCAAGGAATAGACAAATTAAAACAATTACAATTTATTGATAGTGAAGAGTACCTTAATAGTGCAATCAAAGAAAAGAAAACTATTTTAGCAGAAGGTGCACAAGGCTCTTTATTAGATATAGATTTTGGAACTTATCCATTTGTAACTTCATCTAATACAACTGCAGCTGGTGCCTGTACTGGTTTAGGAGTTGCTCCAAATAAAATTGGAGATGTATTTGGTATTTTTAAGGCCTATACAACCCGTGTAGGTTCTGGTCCTTTCCCTACAGAGTTATTTGACAATGATGGAAAAGCCATGGCTAAAGTTGGTCATGAATTTGGGGCAACTACAGGAAGAGCAAGACGTTGTGGTTGGTTAGATTTAGTAGCCCTAAAATACGCTGTTCAAATAAATGGCGTTACTCAGTTAATAATGATGAAAGGAGATGTTCTTTCTGGATTTAATACACTAAAAGTTGCCACTTCTTATAATTATAATGGAAAAAAAATTACTCACCTTCCTTATAATATAGAACCAGAAAATGCAACTGTAAATTATACAGAATTTAAAGGCTGGCAAGCAGACTTAACAAAAATGACAACAAAAGAAGAACTCCCCAAAAACTTATTAGATTATGTGGCTTTCATTGAAAAAGAAACAGAAATTCCTATCAAAATTATTTCTGTAGGACCTGATAGAAAACAAACAATAACACTAAATTAATATAAACTTTTAAGCTTTAATAAATTAGTTTAATACCTTAAAAACAGGCAAAATAAAATCAATATTAATAACCTAATAAGGTTACCAAATCTATTTCAAACTTATTTTTAGCTAAATATTGTTTTTCTAATGTAGATAAAAACGGAATAGGAGTTTCTATACTTGCAACACGTTTTACAGGGGCATCTAATTGTTCAAAACAATTTTCTGTAATTAAGGCAGATATATCACTTGCAATTCCTCCAAATTGTGTATCCTCTTGTAAGATAATAACTTTTCCTGTTTTTCTTACTGATTGATATATTGCATCTGTATCTAGAGGTTGTAACGTTCTTAAATCAAGAAGATCTGCACTTATATTCAAATTATTTTTTAAAGTTTCTAATGCCCAATGTACCCCTGCTCCATAACTTATAATAGTTACCTCAGTTCCTTCTTTTAATAGGGTAGCTTTTCCAAACGGGATAGTGTAATAATTTTCTGAAACATCTTGATATACAGAACGGTACAGTGCTTTATGCTCAAAAAACAATACAGGATTAGGGTCATTTATTGCAGTAGCTAATAAGCCTTTTGCATCTGCAGGAAATGCTGGATACACCACTTTTAAACCTGGTGTTTTTGTAAACCATGCTTCATTAGTTTGACTATGAAAAGGGCCTGCTCCTACCCCTGCACCACAAGGCATTCTTACTACTACATCTGCATTTTGTGACCAACGATAATGAGATTTTGCCAATAAATTTACAATTGGATTAAAGCCTGTAGATGAAAAATCAGAAAATTGCATTTCCATTACCGATTTTACTCCTTTTACAGATAAACCATACGTTGCAGAAACAATGGCACTTTCGCAAATGGGAGTATTTCTAATACGTTCTTTACCAAATTTTTCTAAAAACCCATCTGTAATTTTAAAAACACCACCATATTCTGCTATATCTTGCCCCATTATTACTAAATCTGAATGTTTTTCCATAGATTGTTCTAATCCTTCAGAAATAGCATCAATTAAGCGAATTTTTTTAGTTTTTGTTGATGGCTGTACTTCCTCAAAAAGAACATCTTTATATACATCCTTTAACTCATTTTTTACAGAAGAAACTATTGGTTCTTCATTATACGCCATGGTTAAATGTTCATTAATTTCATGAATAAGTTCTTTTTTAAAGATTACAACATCTTCTTCAGTAAGAATTCCTTCTGTTTCTAAATATTGTTGGTAATTTTCTATGGGATCTTTAGCTCCCCATAAATCCAACAATTCTTTTGGTACATATTTTGTACCACTTGCCTCTTCATGACCACGCATTCTAAAGGTTTTAAACTCAATTAAAACAGGTCGTGGTTTTTTACGTACACTTTCTGCCAATTTGGTCATTTTAGTGTACACTTCTATAATATTATTTCCATCAATAATATGGCTTTCTATACCATAACCAATGCCTTTATCTGCAATATTTTTACAATTAAATTGCTCAGCAATGGGGGTTGATAGTCCGTAACCATTATTTTCTACACAAAAAAGTACAGGTAAACTCCATACAGAAGCTACATTTAAGGCTTCATGAAAATCTCCTTCGCTAGTACCTCCATCACCTGTAAAGACAGCACAAACTTGTTTATTTTTTTTTAATTTATTGGCGAGTGCAATTCCATCAGCAATTCCAAATTGAGGACCTAAATGAGAAATCATTCCTATAATATGATACTCTTGAGTACCAAAATGAAAACTTCTATCTCTTCCTTTGGTAAATCCGTTTGCTTTTCCTTGCCATTGAGAGAATAAGCGATATAAAGGAATTTCTCTTGCGGTAAAAACACCCAAATTACGGTGCATTGGTAAAATATATTCTTCTTTTTGCAAGGCAAAAGTAACTCCAACAGAAATGGCTTCTTGACCAATACCACTAAACCATTTTGAAATTTTTCCTTGACGTAAGAGAATCAACATTTTTTCTTCGATTAATCGAGGTTTCAACATTGATTTATATAACTTTATCAAAGTCTTTTTAGATAAAGTTGTTGCTGAGTAGCTAATGTTTTTAGACATTAATTATATTATTTATTTATATACAAACATAAAAAAAACCTTATCAATATGATAAGGTTTTGTGTTATTTATGTTTGTTTTTTATAATTCTTTAAAAATGGCGTGCATCAACCTTTTTTTATCATTTATGCTTTCTTCTAAAGCAATCATTGTTTCTGTTCTACTTACCCCTTCAATCTCATCAATTTTATAAATAATTTCTTTTGCATCTATAGTTCCTTTTGCTCTTACCTTGCAAAAAATATTATATTTCCCCGCAATAACATCTGCAACTGTAACATTTGGTATTTTTCTTAAAGCTTCTATAACATTTTTGGTTGTTGATGTTTTTTCTAAATATATACCTACATGAGCTATAAAAGAATAGCCCATTTTTTCATAATTAATGGTTAAGGTAGAACCTTGGATAACGCCTTCATCTTCCATTTTTTTTACACGAACGTGGATAGTTCCTGCAGATACTAATAGTTTTTTTGCAATATCTGTAAATGGGGTTCTTGCATTTTCTATTAAAATGTCTAAAATTTGATGATCAATCTCATCAAGCATATACTTTTTCATTTTATTTTTTATTCAAAATTTACTACAAATTTATACTTTCTATTTAATAAAACAATAAAAACTATAAAGAATATTTAAAAAAATTAATTTTTATCTAAAATATATTTATGTGCTAAAAAAGAAGATAGTTTTTTTTCTTTTTTTTCTTCTAAAATGGTGGTAAACTTATTATTAACTATGCTACTTTTATATTGGTACGCTACTTTATTATTTAATTTTTTATCTCTATAAATAATATCAAAAAAGTTTATTCTGTTATTAGGAATATCAAAATAGGGTTTAAAATTATTATTATTTTTTGCGGTTGCAATAAAATAAAGACCTTGTAATAGTGCAAAAAAATTAAATTTACGTACTTCTTCTCTTTCATAATCTTGTTTATAATGCCCTGCTTCAATTAGAATTGTATTATATCCTAATTTTTGAAAATTATCTCCTGTAGCTGTAGGATAAAATTCATCTGTATATCTTCCTACATGGTTGGGTATTATTTTTTGCAATAAATGATTCATCTCTACAATTACACTCATTGTTTGCTTTCTTCCTTTGGTTATTTTACGTGTTTCTTCTTCTGATGGTGCTAAGAATGAAATACTTGCAGGGTTTTTTGTGCCTTTTACACCAAATATTGTACGTTGGTCATGCATATTAAAACAAAATTGTGGATGAAAATCTTCTAAAACTTTACGCAATAATTTACTTTCTATAGCTTTTTTAGCTACAGCATCTCTATTTAAATCAATATTTTTTGCATTTTCTCTTGTATATGCCAAAGCTCCGTCTGGGTTTAACATAGGTATACAATATAATGTACATTCTTGTAAAATTGTTGTAGTTATTGATGATTTTAAATCTTTTAAAGCATTAAATAAATCGAAAAGTGCTTTTGTCCCTGTACTCTCGTTACCGTGCATTTGACTCCAAATAAGAATTCTTTTTTTTCCTGAACCAAATTTTACGCCATATATAGGTAATTTGTTTTCTGATACTCCTATTTGGCTTGCATTTTTTATCTTTAAAAGAGATGAAATATCAGAAAAAGTAATCCATCTACCAAAAAGTTCTTTCTCCTTATAAGCTGTATATTTTTTTTTTATGGATGCATAATTAATCATATTCATCAAATATTTTAATAATTATAATAATACAAAAATAATATATTCTATTCTCATTTCAATAATAAAATTACAAATGTAAAATTTTTTAATTGTTACTTATGTAAATAATTGATTTGAAGAAATAGTCACCTTTGTAATCTATTTTGTTTCTGATAAACTAATCCTTCTATCATAATAAATTATACTATAATGTATTTTTATTGATTAATTTTAATCAACTCTATATCATGCACTTATATAAAATTATATAAAGTTTTACTTTACTATTAAAAATATCTAATTATTTTATTGATAATACAAATTTGTTTATATAATATATATATTTTACATTTGTAATTCATAAATAAATTTCACAATGGTAAA
>CAZZPG010000098.1:0-7593 GCA_964655975.1 uncultured Flavobacteriaceae bacterium | reverse complement strand
AATCTCTAATATTTTCTAACCAATGTTTGTAGGTGTTTTCTATTTTTTTTGGATACAATTTAATATCTCCATCCTTTAAAACTGCATCTAAGGCAGGTTGTACCAATTTATCCATTTTTAAGAACCATTGATCTGATAATTTTGGTTCTATAACTGCTTTGGTTCTTTCTGATGTGCCTACTTTGTTTAAATAATTTTCTACTTTTTGTAATGCTCCTATTTTTTCTAATTCTTTTGATATTTCTTTACGTACAACAAATCTATCTTTCCCTTGGTAGTGCAATCCGAAGCTATTTAGTGTTGCATCTTCGTTAAAAATATCAATTACTTCTAGGTTATATTTATCGCCTAAAGCTTTGTCATTTATATCGTGAGCAGGGGTTACTTTTAAGCATCCTGTCCCAAATTCTACATCTACATATTTATCTTCGATAATTGGAATTACTCTGTTGCAAATAGGCACAATTGCTTTTTTACCTTTTAAATGAGTAAATCGCTCATCATTAGGATTGATACATATTGCAGTATCTCCTAAAATAGTTTCTGGTCTGGTGGTGGCAACTGTTAAAACTTCATCAGAATTTTCAATTTTATAGTTGATATAGTACAATTTTCCTTGTTGTTCTACATATTCTACTTCTTCATCAGAAAGTGTTGTTTTTGCTTCTGGATCCCAGTTTACCATTCTGTATCCTCTATAGATTAATCCTTTATTGTATAAATCTACAAATGTTTTAATTACTGCTTCAGACATATCATCATCTAGCGTAAACTTAGTTCTGTTCCAATCGCAAGAGCAACCTAGTTTTTTGAGTTGTTCTAAGATTACTCCTCCGTATTCATTCGTCCAATCCCAAGCATGTTTTAAGAACTCTTCTCTAGTTAAATTATTTTTATCAATTCCTTTTTCCTTTAATTTTGTCACTACTTTAGCTTCGGTAGCAATAGATGCGTGGTCTGTTCCTGGCACCCAACAAGCATTTTTTCCTTGCAAACGGGCTCTACGGATTAATACATCTTGTATGGTGTTATTTAGCATATGCCCCATGTGTAAAATTCCTGTAACATTTGGTGGTGGAATTACAATGGTATAAGGTTCTCTTTTATCAACTTCACTATGAAAATAGTTGTGTTGCATCCAGTAGTTGTACCATTTATTTTCTACTTCTGAGGGATTATATTTTTTAAGGATTTGCATACTTTGGAATGGTTTTTGAAATAATAGTATGCAAAAGTACGATTATCAAATTGCATCAAAAAATATGTACTTATTTTTTTTAATCTTAAAAATAATGTTTAATTTTACAGAGTAAGTTATAATCTTACTTACAAGTATAAAAATAACCAATAATATAAAAAAATCATGAAAACTATTTTTGCTTTGAGTACATTTTTAATTCTAACAATTTCTGTTTCTGCACAAGAATTTAAGTTTGAAAAAGAAGTGATAAATTATGGTAAAATTGCCATAAATTCTAATGGAGTTAGAACATTTACTTTTACCAATATTGGTAATAGCCCTTTAATTATTACCAAAGTAAAATCTTCTTGTGGATGCACCATCCCTAAAAAGCCAAAAGAGCCTATTATGCCTGGTGAAACTGGTGAAATAAAAGTTTCATATAACACTCATAGAGTTGGTGGATTTCATAAATCAATTACTGTATTTTCTAATGCTAAGGTGAAACTAAAAAGGCTACAAATAAAAGGATATGTACATAAAGGTATCTCGCTAAAAAAAGAAAAAAGTTTACCCTCAAATTTTTAAATTTTCTTTTCTAAACGAAATTTATATTTATACTCTATTCCGTTTCTTTGAATTGTTATTCTTATTTTTTTATTTTCTTTTTCTTGAAATATAGAAACAATTTTACTTAAACTATAAGTATGTGCTACTTTGTAATTTAATTTCACTAAGACATCTCCTTTTTGTAAACCTGCTTTAGCTGCTGGTGATTCTTTTGTTACTCTATTTATTATATAGGAGGGTTTAAATTTATAATAATAGCTTGTTGCAAAAGAAATTATATTTTTATTTTTCACTTTACTTCTCCCTAGAAAATTTGTTTTTATTTTCCTTTTTTCTTTAACTAAAACCTTTCCATTATATATTACTTCTAAACCACTCATATTGTAGTTAAATGCTTTTGTTAAAGATCTACTTTTTTTTAAGGTAATTTTTTTATTAGGATAATCTATCCAAACTTTAAATCTTTTTAAAATATTACCTCCAATGCTTCCATTTCTTCCTTTAAATCTTCTAGCACTGTGTGTAGATGTTGAATCTAAAAAAGAAACTGTTGGTTCTTTTATTTTAAATTTTCCTAAAGAAATTTCTGGTATCCTGCTTCTATTACCATAAATTGCACCACTTAAACCTTCTCCTAAAACATCATTAAAAAAACGTTTTGGTGTTACTATTTCTTCTTTGGTATGCTCAAACAACCATACGGCATCACTACCACCAGAATCTACAAGCATTTTAACAGCTGTTTTTTTTGTTCCGACAGTATCTAATTGAATTTGAATGTTTATATAAGGTTTCTTTCTATATAATTCTAAAGGAAATGTTTCGCATTTTCTACATTTTTTATGTTTAAATTTTTTAGGATTATAAAAAATTAATTTTTGAGAATTATAATTAATTTTTACAATAAGGTTTTTAAATAAGTTATACCCAATAATTCCATGGATGGTTACTCCCATTTTGCTTGACAAATCAAATTTATCATTTAAAATAATATATAAATCCTCTTGATTACTAATAATATTTTTTAATTGAAATCTATTATTTTTAGATAGTAGAGCATCTATAGACTCTCCATTTCCTAACCCTTGTAATTTTACTTTTTTTACATTTTTTAAGCTCAAACTATCTTTTTTATTAAGAGTAAATAGTATTGTTTTACTTAAACCAGTATCTAATATAAAAAACAATTCTTTTCCATTTATATCTAGTGGAAAAATAATTAGATTATTAATAAGTTTAAAACTTACTTTTTGTTTATATTGATTAGAACCATAAAAATGAAAACCTTTCTGAGAAAATGTTTCAGAAGAAATCCAAAGAAAAAAGACACAAATAGAAAAAAATTTTATTTTCAAAAGACACTATATTTGTTGCTACTAAAAATACAAATAAAGGGGCTATAAACCTATTGTTTTAAGAAAATTTTAACCTTTAAACACAAAATAAAAGAAACAAAATTCTAGAGTTAAAGTGAAAAAAAAATTGCAAATTTGCAATACAACAACTATATAAAAAATAAAGTTATGCCTTCAATTTCAAAGAAAGGACATTCAATGCCACAATCACCCATTAGAAAGTTAGTGCCATTTGCAGAAAATGCTAAAAAAAGAGGGATAAAAGTATATCACCTAAACATTGGTCAACCAGATATTAAAACCCCAAAAATAGCCTTAGATGCTATTAAAAATAATGATTTAGAAGTACTTGCTTATGCACGTTCTGAAGGATCTGAAGAGTACAGAACCAAACTAGCCAATTATTATAAAAAGAACTATATTAATGTTACTCCCAATGAGATTATGGTTACCACTGGTGGCTCTGAAGCCTTATTATTTACTCTTGGAAGTATTACAGATTTAAATGATGAAATTATTATTCCAGAACCATTTTATGCAAATTATAATGGTTTTGCAACTGCATCTGGAGTAAAAGTTGTTCCAGTAATTTCTAAAATTGAAAATAATTTTGCCTTACCAAAAATTGAAAATTTCGAGAAACTTATCACAAAAAAAACTAAAGCAATTTTAATTTGTAATCCAGGAAATCCAACAGGATATTTGTATAGCAAAGAAGAAATTGAAAAACTAAAACAAATTGTTTTAAAACACAATTTGTTTTTAATTGCAGACGAAGTATATAGAGAGTTTGTTTATGATGGTGCTAAACACAACTCTGTAATGGCGTTAGAAGGATTAGAACAACACGCTATTATGATAGATTCTGTATCAAAACGCTATAGTATGTGTGGAGCAAGAATTGGCTGTATTGTATCTAAAAATAAAGATTTTATTTCAACAACCATTAAATTTGCACAAGCACGTTTAAGCCCACCAACCTATGCCCTTATAGCTAGTGAAGCTGCTTTAGACACACCACAATCTTATTTTGATGATGTTATAGAAGAGTATGAAAAACGTAGAAACACTTTAGTTAGAGAGCTACAAAAAATTGATAATGTAAAAGTCGCCAATCCAAAAGGTGCTTTTTATTGTGTTGTAGAATTGCCAGTAAAAAATGCAGATCATTTTGCTCAATGGATTTTAGAAAATTTTAATGATAATAATGAAACCGTAATGGTTGCACCCGCAAGTGGTTTTTATTCTACAAAGGGAAAGGGGAAAAACCAAATAAGAATTGCTTATGTACTAAACAAAACCGATTTAAAACGTTCTGTTGAATTATTAAAAATTGCATTAGACCAATACCCTAATTAAAATATTATCTCTACAATTTTAAAAAATCTAGTAGATTTTTTTACTATAAATTTTGAACATTCAACAAAACATATCACTTAAAAAATACAATACTTTTGGTATAGAAGTTACGGCAAAACGCTTTATTACCATCTGCTCTTTTTATGATTTACAACAACTCATCAAAAAAGAAAAAGACCTATTTTTAATAGGTGGTGGTAGTAACATCCTACTCACCAAAGATATTAACAAGCTAGTAGTTCACTTAAATATTAAAGGAATTTCTATTGATAAAGAAACAGAAAACCAAGTGTATATTACTGTAAATGCTGGTGAGGTTTGGCACAAATTTGTATTGTGGTGTGTTTCACAAAACTATGGTGGTATTGAAAATTTATCTTTAATCCCTGGTAATGTAGGCACATGCCCAATACAAAATATTGGAGCTTATGGAGTTGAAGTAAAAGATACTATTACCAAAGTAGAAGCTCTTGAAATAAAAACAGGGAATTTAATTGTTTTTTCTAATAATCAATGTCTCTTTGGATATAGAAATTCTATCTTTAAAAATGAAGCTAAAGGGAAGTATATAATTACTTCCGTTAGTTTCTGTTTAACAAAAAAAGAACACAAAAAAAATAGTTCTTATGGTACTATTGAAACAGAATTGACTTCAAAAAAAATATATAAACCTTCTTTAAAAGATATTTCTGATGCAGTTATAACTATTAGAGAATCTAAATTACCAGATCCTAAAAAAATAGGGAATAGTGGTAGTTTTTTTAAAAATCCTATAATTTCTGAAACAAATTTTAGGATACTTCAAAAAAAACATCCAAATGTACCTTTTTACAAAGTAAAAACAACTCAAAACTCAAAACCAAAAACTCAAAACTTGTATAAAATTCCTGCAGGTTGGTTGGTAGAACAAAGTGGTTTTAAAGGCACACGTTTTGGAGATGCTGGAGTACATAAAAAACAAGCATTAGTATTGGTTAATTATAATAATGCAACAGGAAAAGAAATTTATACTTTAGCAGGAAAAATACAAAAAACAGTTGCCAAAAAATTTAATATTAATTTAGAAATTGAAGTGAATATTATCTAATTACCCTAAATTTAATCTTATCTTTTTAACTTTTATTGTATCTTTGTTTTATAAAATTTTTATTTTAAAGGAAATGAAATTAGTACTTATCTCAATTGGATTGTTGGCAGTTGGTTTTGCAGGAATCGCTATTAAAATTTGGGCTAAAAAAGACGGTAAATTTGCAGGTACTTGTGCAAGTCAAAACCCTGCTCTCAATAAAACAGGAGAACCTTGTGGTTACTGTGGTAAAACAGCCGATTTGTTTGATACTTGTGAAACCCCAAACCATTCTAAATAATTTTTACACATAATTTTATATGATAATTACTGTACTTTTCTACATTTTTGTAGCAACAGCAATTATTCAGATTATCTATTATTTATGCTTTTCATTTTTTGCTCTTACTAAAGAATCTTCGATAGAAAAAGAAAAAAAAATTCCTATTTCAGTAATAATTTGTGCTAAAAATGAATCAGTAAACATACAGAAATTTCTTCCATCCATCATCAACCAAAAATATCCCAATTTTGAAATTGTATTAATTAATGATGCCTCTTCTGATAACACTTTAGAGGTAATGAAAAACTTTCAGCAACAACACAAAAATATAAAAATAGTAAATGTAAAAAATATAGACCCTTTTTTGGGAAATAAAAAATATGCTCTAACTTTAGGAATTAAAGCCTCCAAAAACAAGCATTTATTATTTACAGATGCAGATTGTAAACCAGCTTCTAAACATTGGATAAAAGAAATGAGTTACTGTTTTTCTACTGAAAAAAAAATAGTTTTAGGTTATGGAAAATACAAACTCATTAAAGCATCGTTTGTTAATCTACTAACCCGTTTTGAAACACTATTAACTGCAATTCAGTATTTTAGCTATTCAAAATTTAAAACCCCGTATATGGGAGTTGGAAGAAATTTAGCCTATACCAAAAGTCTGTTTTATAAAATAAAAGGGTTTAATAAACACCTCAAAATTAAATCTGGTGATGATGATTTATTTATTCAACAAGCAGCAAATAGAGAGAATACAATAATCTGTACAACTGCAAATAGTTTTACAATTTCTAATGCTCCAAAAACTTTTTTTGAGTGGTTTCAACAAAAAAGAAGACATCTATCAACTGCCTCTCATTATAAAATTCAGCATCAATTATTATTAGGACTTTTCTTTCTAAGTAAAATTCTTTTTTTAGGTTTAATTTTTCCAATATTTTTTTTATATCCTATAAATAATACATTACCTCTTCTATTTTTTTATTACTTAATACAGTTTATTGTTATTGGTTTTTCTGCAAAAAAATTACAAGAAAAAGGTCTTCTCTTTTTTTTACCTTTTTTAGATTTCTTTCTCACCTTATTTCAATTTAGTATATTTATCGCCAATTCAGTTTCAAAACCAGTTCATTGGAAATAAAAAAAGAGCAAATAGGTATCCAAATAAAAAAAGCAAAAGAGGGCAATCAAACTGCTTTTCGGTTTTTATTAAATTATTTTTGGGAAAGTGTGTATAATTATCAGCTAAAACATCTACAAAATGATAATGATGCAGAAGATATTACTATACAAACATTTTCTAAAGCTTTTGATAAAATTACCTCTTTTGATGAAAAGTATCAATTTAAAACATGGTTAATTAGTATCTCTAAAAATGTATATATTGATTTCCTTCGGAAAAAAAAATCATCTCTATCTACAGAAACCACAAAAGAACAAGAAGCAGAAGCATATACCATAATTGATGACAACCCTACCCCAGAAGACAAAATTATTACCAAACAAAATTTAGCTAAATTACTAAGAGATATTAAACAATTAAAACCTAAATACCAAGAAGTTATCACTTTACGATACTTCAATGAATTGAGTTACAAGGAAATAGCAGAGCAAATAAATGAACCAATAAGCAATATTAAAATAAAATTATTGCGTGCAAAAAAATTATTGGCTACAATTATTAAAAAAGCATAATATGAAAAAATCATTCTTAAATTCTATTGGCCCTGGTTTATTATTTGCGGGTGCAGCCATTGGTGTATCACATCTAGTACAA
>CAZZPG010000097.1:0-7721 GCA_964655975.1 uncultured Flavobacteriaceae bacterium | reverse complement strand
CTCAGTTTCTCTTTTTAAAATTACTAAATTTAATTGAATACAAAGTAAAGGCTATATATCGTTTTTTTATAGTTCTATTAATAAACTGACTTTGCAAAACTTTATTTGCTTGTTTTGTTTTACTGATAAGTAAAATACCCGACGTACTCATATCTAACCGATGTACAATCATAGCACCCGTTGCATTTGGGTATTTCTCTTTCATACGAGTATATACAGAATCTGTTATTTCCTTTCCAGGAACCGATAAGAATTCTGCAGGTTTGTTTACCACCACCAAATCATCATCTTCATATAAAAAAGTCAATTTTTTTTCTTTAGATAGATTTTGTAATAACAGATTTTCATCCATTTCAATTCCTTCTAACATATGTGCTAAAATGGGTTTACATCTTCCTTGGCAAGATGGATAAAACTGTTGATGTTTTCTTATGGCTGTGTTGGGCGAAATTCCCCACCAAAATTCTGCCATAGCAATGGGTTGTAAATTATGTAAAAAAGCATATTGCAACAATTTTGGAGCAGCACAATCTCCTGCCCCTGCTGGTGGGGTTTTTACAGGTAATTCTTTAAAAATTTCTACAACTCCCTTCGTTTTTTTCTGATGATTTAAAAACTGATATTGCTCAAAAAGCTGTAACTGTAAGGAGTTAGAAAGCTCTTTCCTTTCTTTTTTAAGTGATGCTATTTTAATTGTAAAAACGGCTACCCTTTTTTCTATTTCTGATAATTGTTGATACTTATACTCTGTAAATTCTTTGATAAAAAATTGCTGATTAAAACTCTCTTGTTCTAATTGTTTTTTTAGTTGAAAAAGTGCTGTTTTAGAAAAAATTTTAAGAGCTTTTTCTCTTTGGGATTTTCGTTTTTTTTTTGCTTCTTTTAGCTTTTTTCTTTCTTGTTGTAATTGGTTTTCAATAACTACTATTTTTTCTTGAAGGGTAGTTTGTAATTTTTTAAAAACGATATTTTTCTCTAAATCTCTTATTTGTTGATTAATTTGGTTTAATTTTTCCTCTCCCTTTACAAAAAAATTATCTTTTGCATAGGTATTAAAAATAGGTGGCACAAACTTTTTAGGCAAACAATTATCTGATAATTTACCAGAAAATGCCGTTAAATATCCAACTTTATTTTGTCCATTTTTAACAATCAAAACTCCAAACATCTTGCCAATGGGTAACCCTTCTACATTCTTTTTTAAACCAAAATTATGAACAAAATCTGTTTGAGATTCTAAATATTCCTGTACTTCTTTACAGGCAATTGTACACAATAAATGAGGTTCGTAATAAAACGGGAACGTAAATTTTTGAGGTAAAGAGATACCTGAAATAGCTGTTTTAAAATATTGGAAATGCTTATACATTTTTAGTTTTAATCTTTATGTTATAAATCTTGAGAAATCAGAAATCTGTTGGGGTTTTAATAAAATTCCTACTTTCGCAGTAATGACAGAGTTTTCGTTTTACATTCGAGTAAGATTCTTCTCCAAAAGGGCAGATGGGGGATTAATGAGCCTCCAACCAATTATTTCCCAAACCAACTTCTACATCTAACGGAACAGTCATTTTAAAAGCATTTTCCATTTCTTGTTTAATGATGGGTTGTAGGGTTTCTAACTCATCTTTATGTACATCAAACACCAACTCATCATGCACTTGCAATAGCATTTTTGATTTGAATTTCCCTTCCTCCAATCGCTTATAAATATTAATCATTGCTAGTTTTATAATGTCTGCTGCAGATCCTTGTATAGGTGCGTTTACGGCATTTCTTTCGGCAACACCACGCACAATTGCATTTCTAGAATTGATGCCTTTTAAATAACGTCTTCGTCCTAAAACAGTTTCTACATATCCATTATTACGAGCAAAATCTATTTGTTTTGCTATATAATTTTTCAATTTTGGATAGGTTTTATAATAGGTTTCAATCAATACTTTAGATTCCTTTCTACTTAAATCCGTTTGATTGCTTAATCCAAAAGCAGAAACACCATAAATAATCCCAAAATTTACCGTTTTCGCATTACTACGTTGTTCTCTAGTCACTTTATCAATGGGAACGTTAAATACCTTTGCAGCCGTAGAAATATGAATATCTCTGCCCTTTTTAAAGGCATTTATCATAGTTTCTTCTTCACTTAAAGAAGCAATAATCCGTAATTCTATCTGGCTATAATCTGCTGCCAACAACACATAGTTTTCATCTCTTGGAATGAATGCTTTACGTACCTGTCTTCCTCTTTCTGTTCTAATAGGAATATTCTGTAAATTAGGATTGTTAGAACTTAATCTTCCTGTAGCTGCCACAGCTTGTGCATAAACAGTATGGATTCTTTTTGTTTTAATATTTATCTCATTCGGTAACGCATCTACATACGTACTTTGTAGTTTTTTTAATTGCCGATATGCTAAAATATCTCTAATGATTTGATGGTCTTTTGCTAAATAAGATAAAATTTCTTCGCCCGTTTTATATTGACCTGTTTTTGTTTTTTTAGGCTTATCAACCAATTTTAATTTTTCAAAAAGAATAATTCCCATTTGTTTGGGAGATGAAATATTAAACTCTTCACCTGCAACTTTATAAATAGTTTTTTCTAAGGACGCAATGTCTGTTACCAAATTTACAGACAACCCTTTTAGAAAATTCACATCTAAATTAATTCCTTCAATTTCCATCGCTGTAAGTACAGAAACTAATGGAATTTCTACTTCATTAAATAATTTTGTAAGATTGCTAGATTGTAATTCCTTACTAAAATGCTCTTTCAGTTGTAAAGTAGTGTCTGCATCTTCTACGGCATATTCTGTTTGTTTTTCTAACGGAACATCTTGTATTGAGAGTTGATTTTTTCCTTTCTTACCAATTAATTCTGTAATAGAAACTGGTTGATAATTTAAATAGGTTTCTGCCAATACATCCATATTATGCCTCATATCTGGATTGATAAGATAGTGAGCAATCATAGTATCAAATAATTTTCCTTTTACAGGGATATTGTAGTTTGATAAAACTTTGATAGTATATTTTAAATTATGACCAACTTTTTCTATATTTTCATCAGTAAAAAATGGCAGAAACTCTTCAATAATTTGTTGTGTTTCTTCTTGATTTTTTTTGAAAGCAACATAATATCCTTTACCTGTTTCCCAAGAAAATGAAATCCCTACCAACTCAACTTCCAACGCTTTTAAACCTGTAGTTTTGGTATCAAAACATACAGCTTTTTGTTGTAAAAGTTTCTGTACTAATAGTTTTCTAGAAAGAGGTGTATTTACTAATTGATAAAAATGATTAGTAGATATAATCTCTCTCTGTCCTTTAGGTATTTCCCCCAAAGAAGGAGAGGAAAAATTGCCAGTTCCAGGAGCTGCAAATAAATCGAATTGAAACCCCTCCTGCCCTTTGGGTAATTGACTTAAAGAGGATGTATTTGTTGCAATACTTTTTTCTACTGTTTCTTGACTCTTAGCTCTAAACTCGTGTTTATCATAGGTTTTTCTTAGGTTTTCTGACAAACGTCTAAATTCTAATTCATTAAAAAGTTTGGTAATGGCTTCCATATTAGGTTGAGAAAATTCAAAATCTTCTTCATGAAATTCTACAGGAACATCTAAAATAATGGTAGCTAATTCTTTAGAAAGCAACCCAAGTTCTTTATTGGCTTCTACTTTTTCTTTCATTTTTCCTTTCAACTCATGGGTATTTTCAAACAAATTTTCTATAGAACCATAAGTAGCTAAGAATTTTTTTGCTGTCTTTTCTCCAACTCCTGGTAGCCCAGGGATGTTGTCTGAAGAATCTCCCATCATTCCTAAAAAATCAATAACTTGTTTAGGTCTTACAACACCAAATTTTTCTTGCACTTCTTTAATTCCCCAAGTTTCATAACCACCCCCAAAACGAGGACGATACATAAAGATTTTATCAGAAACTAATTGAGCAAAATCTTTATCTGGTGTTACCATAAAGGTTTCATACCCTTCTTTTTCAGCCTTTTTAGCTAATGTTCCTATAATATCATCTGCTTCAAATCCTTCTTTTATGACCACAGAAATATTCATCGCTTTTAAAATTTTTTCAATATACGGTATCGCAATTTTTATTGCCTCTGGTGTTTCTTGTCGGTTGGCTTTGTATTTGGGGTAAGCTTCTTTTCTAGAAACACTCCCTCCACGATCAAAACAAACAGCAATATAATCTGGATTTTCTCGCTTAATTACATCTAATAAAGAGTTGGTAAATCCTAAAATGGCAGAGGTATCCATCCCTTTTGAGTTGATTCTTGGGTTTTTGATAAAGGCATAATATCCTCTAAAAATTAATGCAAATGCATCTAATAAAAATAATCTTTTTTTTGTGATCATTGGTAAATTATTATAGATGATAAAACTACAAAACTTAATTTGTCTGTTAAAATAGATTTTGTACTTTTAGAAAATTAAAATTTTAGAAATGAAAAAAAACTGGTTACGATTAACAGGAATTGCAGGAATTCTTGGCGGGCTAACACTATTTGCAGGTGATATGCTATTTTATTATGATGATAGTAGTACAGATATATTTAAAAATATGGGGTATGCATCTGATGTAAGAATTATGGCAAGTGGTTTTACGGCATTACTGGCAATGTGGTTGTATTTAATAGGTTTAGGGCAAGTATATGTAGCCTTTAAACCCACAAAAAGATGGATACGAAATACCGTTTTGGTCTGTTTTGTTGGTATCTTAACTTCTTATGGTGTAGTACACGCAGCCTATGTAGCCATAGCAACATCTGCAAAAATTGCAATAGAAAATAATTTAAATATAGAAACCACCACCTTATTAGCATCAAAAACAAATGACTTATTGCGTATGTTAGGATATCCTCTTTTTGGACTCTTATCTATCTTGTTTATTCATCAAGTATGGACGAAAAAAACATTATACCCTCGTTGGATGGTTTTTTTCTTTCCGTTATTACTGTTTTTATTTAGTGGTATTTTTAATGATATTTTGTACGGTAAATGGTGGATTATTGTAAACGGAGGGTTTTTAAATCTATTACTAGTAGTATTTTATACAGCATCTACCATTGCTTTGTGGCATCAATTTTTAAAAAAAGAATAGAAAATAAATACATTCAGTTAAGAAAAAAAGAGAAGGTTATCTAAATAATTCTTTTTTTAATTTTTTCTGATAGGAAAAAGACTGATAATCAGACTATTTAATCAAAATTAGTATATTTGTAAATCAAAATTTTTGTAAAAAATGATTTTTTTACCCATAAATTAGTAAAAATATGACAAAATTTGGAGAAATAATTAGTATAAAAAAACCAGTATTAATAGATTTTTATTTTGATTGGGATGATGTAGAAAATGGTATTGATACCTTACGGGATGTTGCTGCTGCTTTGGGCGATAAAGCCAAAGTAATTAAGATAGATATAAGAAAGAATGAAATTTTGGCAGATGCTCTTCGTGTAAAAGGAAACCCGACCTTTATGATTTATAAAAATGGTGAAATGAAATGGCGTAAAACAGGTGAACAAGATGCAAATACGCTTATTGGTTTAGTACAACAATATGTATAGAGTTTTTCTTGCTCTGATAAAAATGACGCATTTTTTGAAAGTGAGATTTTAAGAATTAGAAAATAAATTCTTTCTACTATTTTCATAATCTATACACAGTACAGCATTTTATAAAATCTATTACTTAGAGCTTTTTACAAAGTTAAAAACATTAAAGTTAATGTACTCAACCAAAGAAAATTTACAGGTTTTATATGAAGATAATCATATAATTATCATTAATAAAAGAGCTGGAGACATTGTACAGGGAGATAAAACAGGCGACAAACCCTTGAGTAATATTGTAAAAGAATACATTAAAGAGAAATACAATAAACCAAACAACGTCTATTTAGGTGTTGTACACCGTTTAGATAGACCAACAAGTGGTGTTCTTCTTTTTGCAAAAACATCTAAAGCTTTAGAACGTCTTAACAAAATGTTGCGAGATAAAACCGTACAAAAAACCTATTGGGCAGTAGTAAAAAATACTCCTAAAAAAACTTCTGATACTTTAATAAATTACCTTAAAAAAAATCAAAAGAATAATAAATCTACTGCGTATTTTAAAGAAATAAACGGAAGTAAACGTGCTGTTTTACACTATAAAACTATCAAAAAACTAAATAATTATTCCCTTCTAGAAATTGATTTAGAAACAGGAAGACATCATCAAATTAGAGTACAATTATCATTTATAGGAAGCATTATAAAAGGTGATTTGAAATATGGGTTTAATAGAAGTAACAAAGACGGAAGTATTCATTTACATGCTAAAAAAATTAATTTTATTCATCCTGTAAGTAAAGAGAAAATTAAAGTTACTGCTCCCACACCTAAAGACCCTATTTGGGATGCTTGTTAATTGTAATCACTCCTTTGGCACAAACACCAATTTATTTTTAGACTGATTTATCTCTTGTTGATTCAGCATCATTTTTACAAACTTACCTTTTAAATATTTTTGAGATTGATCTTTATAATGTTTACTAAATACATTCCCAGATTGCCCTGTTGGTAAAATTGCTAAACTATTTTCTATATCAGAAAAATCAATTACTCTACGTGTAGAAGGCCCTCCATAAATTTTGTAAACCCCTGTGCTATCCATTCTAAAAATCTGATTATTAATTACATTATTTCCTCCAATAGTTTTAAAAGGACCTATATTAAAAATTTTACGTAATAATCCTCCTGCTTTCCCTATAGCATGTTCATATTCTACAGAAATAACACGTTCCCACTTCCAATCATCTATATTTTCTCCTAATTGGTTATTTAAAAAATCAACAGAACTTTTAAAAGAAGTGGTAATAATATCTTTTCTTGTCTCCTTTTTATTAGGGGTAGAAATATCATCCCACCAAACAGAATTTTCTTTTTCTACTTGAATTGCCAATATTTTATCTTTAAAATAGGTTCTTAAAAATAACGAAAATCCTTTTTTTAGCTCATCTTTAAATGTTGCTGATAAAAAATTATAAATAAACTTATTATAAATAGTGGGTGCAATTTCTGATTTACCATAATACCCCTCCCATTTTTTCAAAACCTCTAAAGCTTTCTTTTCACTAGGAGATAATTTTTTAGTATCAATTCCTGTTACTAAATGTGCGATAATTTCTGATGTTTTTGTAGAGGTTGCATCATACACCATAGTTGCCATATCTTCTTTTGTAAAATCATTTTTTGCTTCTAACAATTCTACCACTCTTTTAGCTCTATCTTCTGGTAAATAATATCCAGGATATGTATATCCATCAACTGGAGCAGGTTTATTATTGGCAGAATATACATAATGCCAACTTGGGTTTATTGCTTGTGGATTTTTTTCAAAATTCACAAACTCTACAATATCATCTTTCCCTGAAGCTCCATCTAAAATAAGTTTTGTATTCAAACTATCTCTGTATTTGTACAATTTAGCAGAAGCAAACCAGGCAATATTATTTTTAGCATCTCCGTACATAATATTTAGCCCTGGTGCATGCAATTTTGAAGCCCCTTTTCTAAATTCTGCTAAAGAATTTGCATGAGAAATCTCATAACCTACCTCTACAATTTTATTTTTTAATTTTGTGTAAATCCATTGCATTGCAATGGGTCTTTTATCTGTAATATGGTCTATAATTTTGTTCATTATTGAGCCATGTCT
>CAZZPG010000096.1:0-7953 GCA_964655975.1 uncultured Flavobacteriaceae bacterium | reverse complement strand
AAAAACATGTTTTCTCTTTACGCTTAGTGTATTATATAGATTATAATAAGTTATTTTAGTTCTTTTCTCTTAAAAAAAACAATAAAGTCCAGTCTTTTTAATACATTCGCCCTAAGGAAAACAAACAATGATTGTAGCAAAAAATATACATAAATATTTTGGTGACGTAGATGTTTTAAAAGGAGTAAACCTACATATTAAAAAAGGCGAAATTGTTGCCATTATTGGTCCTTCTGGAGCAGGGAAAACTACCCTCTTACAAATTCTAGGGACGTTAGACAAACCTCAAAAAAATCAAGATTATCAATTGTATTTAAATGGTATTTCTTTAAAAGAATTGACAGACAATAAAATTTCTGCTTTTAGAAATCAACATATCGGGTTTATCTTTCAGTTTCATCAATTATTGCCAGAATTTACTGCCTTAGAAAATGTATGTATTCCTGCATTTATTGCTCATAAAAATAAATCTGAAACTGAAAAAAAAGCGAAAGAAATTTTGGGATTCTTAGGGTTATCTAATCGTTTAGAACACAAACCCAATGAACTTTCTGGTGGAGAGCAACAACGTGTAGCAGTTGCAAGAGCTTTAATTAACAATCCTTCAGTTATTTTTGCCGATGAGCCTAGTGGAAATTTAGACACCGCATCTGCTAAAAAGTTACATGAATTATTTTTTACACTCAGAAAAAAATTTGGACAAACTTTTGTCTTGGTAACTCACAACGAAGAATTAGCCACAATGGCAGACAGAAAACTAACCATTATTGATGGGGTAATACAAGAATAAACTTTATTATCATTCCTTTAAAAATAGAATTTTTGCTTTTTTCTGTTGTAAACACTAGACATTCACAATATGAAAAAGGTTCGTAAAAAAACAAGAAATTTAAAGTAAACATTATTCTTTTAAAAAATAAAAACCCATAACCATCTAATATTAAGACTGTTATAGGTTTTTATGGTGGTACCTCCAGGAATCGAACCAGGGACACAAGGATTTTCAGTCCTTTGCTCTACCAACTGAGCTAAGGTACCATTACTTTAGGCGAATGCAAATATAAAACGCATTTTTTATATCTACTAACAAAATTTAAAAAAATCTATTGTATTTTTGAAACTTGTTAAAAATTTTCAATTGAATCTAATAATTGACATAGGAAATACTCGTGTAAAAACTGCTGTTTTTAAGCAAGATACCATGATTAAACTCTTTATTTTTGATAAGAAAAAAATTATTTCAGAAATAAAGAAAATTTTATCAAATTACACCATACAAAGAGGAATCGTATCTTCTGTAACTGTTATTTCAGAAAAAAAACTACAAAAACTTCAATCATTTCTTCCAATTTTATTGGTTAATTCTAATACAAATGTCCCTTTTAATAACTTATATAAAACACCAAATACCTTAGGAGTAGATAGAGTTGCTTTAGTTACAGCAGCAATAAAAAAATACCCCAATAAAAACGTATTAATCATAGATGCAGGAACTTGTATTACTTATGATTTTATCAGCAGTAAAAAAAACTATTTAGGAGGTGCAATATCTCCTGGAATTATAATGCGCTATAAATCATTACACACTTTTACGGCAAAACTCCCATTATTAAAGGTGTCTATACCGAAAAAAATTATTGGAAAAACTACGAGAGAAAGTATTAATTCTGGTGTTATTAATGGTGTTTGTTATGAAATTGAGGGTGTTATTTGGCAATACAAAAAAATATATCAAGATTTAACAATAGTTTTAACAGGTGGAGACACAAATTTCTTGGCAAAACAATTAAAAAGTAGCATCTTTGCCAATCAAAATTTTCTCCTATATGGATTAAATGAAATATTGATTTATAATAAAAAATGATGATTAGAAGAATTGTATTTATATTTTTATTTTTTGTATCCCTTACTGCTTTTTCACAGAGGGCAAGTTCATCTCCATATTCTGTTTTTGGCATTGGAGAAGAATTTAATGTTAAAACTGTAGAGCAAGTAAGTATGGGAGGTATTGGAGTTGCATATAGTAGTGCATCATACCTAAACTTTATAAATCCTGCCGCCAATGCAAATCTTAAATTTTCAACTTATAGTTTTGGTATGTTAAACAATACCTTAACCATTAAAGATGCTTCTAACAAACAATCCTCTACCTCTACGAGTTTAAGTTATTTTGCTTTTGGTGCACCAATAGGACAAAAAGCAGGTTTTTCTGTAGGAATGCAACCTATTTCTTCCGTTGGCTATTCTTTAAAAAATCAAGTAACAGATGCCAATGGAGATGTAACAGAAATTTCTTTTTTTTCTGGAAAAGGAGGAGTAAATAGAGTTTATGGAAGCTTTGGAGTTCTTATTACCAAAGGTTTGTCTTTTGGTATTGAAGCTGATTTTGCTTTTGGTAAAATAAAAAATAGTATTATTAATCAAAGAAAAAATGTTTCTTTAGCAACTAAATATGAAGAAAGTGCCACCGTTAGAGGAGGGTCTATTAAAATAGGAATACAATATAAAAAAGTATTAAAAAATTATTTATATTTAGATTTTGGTACCGTAATAAAATTGAGTAATCGCTTAAAAGTTAAAGGAACAAGTAAAACCTATACACTAACTTTTACAAACTCTGGAGGAGAATTACCAAGAGATATATCACCTATAACTCCCCTTTCTGGAAATTTTAAATTACCTATACAAACCATTTTAGGAGCTGGAATAGGAAAAGCAAACAAATGGTACACAGGCTTTGAATATGAATACCAAAATGCTTTAGATGTTACAGGATACTTAGCTGTTAGTGGAGTAGCATTTAGATATGGAAAATCTAATAGAATTTCTTTTGGTGGTTTTTACTTGCCAAAAATAAACTCAATATCTAGCTACTTTCAACGTATTTCTTACAGAGCTGGTTTACGTTTTGAAAAAACTGGCTTACTAGTAAATGGGACATCTACATCAGGAAATTTTACTGCTATAAATGACTTTGGCATATCTTTTGGTCTAGGATTACCATTAGGAAACCGATTATCTAACGTGAACTTAGGTTTTGAATTTGGAAAAAAAGGAATAACAAAAAATAATTTAATACAAGAAAATTATTTTAATTTTAGATTAAGTTTATCTTTAAACGATATTTGGTTTATAAAAAGACAGATAGATTAACAATAAACAATTAAAAATGAAGAAAATTACGATTATACTTGCAGGATTTTTCCTTTTTGTAAATGTAAAAAATGTAAATGCACAAGCAAATAAAGAATGTATCACTAAATACAACCTTTTTAAAGGAGATTTTTTATCTAAAAAATATGATGATGCTTACCCTAACTTGGTTGATTTAATGAATAATTGCCCTAAATTATCTGTAAACATATATAAACTTGGAGATAAGCTAGCAAAAAAGAGATTTAAAAAAGCATCTAACAAAACAGAAGCCGTTGCATTTATAAAAAAAATTTATGAACAACGATTACACTATTTTCCTAAAAAAAATCCAGCAAAAGCACATAGTGATTATGCAACATTTTTAGCAAAAAACAAACTCTCCTCAAAAGAAGAAATTTTTAGTATCCTAGAAAAAGCATATAAAATTTCTCCAAAGAATATGAGTGTAAAAAATATTTATAAATATTTTAAAGGAGTTACAGAGAAAAATAAAAACACCAATCCTCAAAAAGTATTTGATACCTATGATGATGTAATTGAGTCTGTTGGAGAAAAATTAAAAGACTACTCTAAAAAAATATACAACTTAACCAAAGACTCTACAAGAATATTAGATAAAAAAGAGGCTAAAAAACTAAAAGGATATAAAATTAATTCTAAAGCATTAGGAAGTGTAGAAACCAGCCTAGATGCTATCATCTCTAAATTAGCAACTTGTGATAGGTTAATCCCATTATACAACAGAGATTTTGAAAAAAACAAAACAAATGCTACTTGGTTAAAAAGAGCTGTATCTAGGATGTATAATAAAGGCTGTCAAGAAGACCCTCTTTATGAGAAACTAGCTAGAGCTTATGCCGAGGCCTCTCCATCTGCAGATTCTTACTCTTTTTTAGCAGGAATTTTAGATAAAAATGGTAATGTTAATGGAGCAACTCAAATGAGACAAAAAGCATTTGATTTAGAAACTGACCCATACAAAAAAGCTAATTTTAAACTAAAATTTGCTCACTTTGCTAAAAAAAGAGGGCAAAAAGCAAAAGCTAGAAGTTTAGCCTATGAGGCATTAAAATTTAATCCAAGTTTTGGTAAGGCTTATTTGTTTATAGGTTCATTATATGCATCAAGTGCAAATTCATGTGGTAAAGATGAATTTGAAAAAAGAATGGTATATGTGGCTGCTTATAACAAAGCAAGAAAGGCAGCTACCGTAGATCCTAGTATATCTTCTTTAGCAAAGAAATATATGAGAAATTACAAAGCTAAATTTCCTTCAAAAAAAGTTATTTTCTTAAAAAGTATAGCCTCTGGTAGCTCATACAAAATTGGTTGTTGGATTAGAGAAACCGTTAGAGTTCCTTAAAATATATGGCAAAACAAGTAAAAATATTTTTAAAAAACATTGCTATTGCCTATACAGTAGCAATGTTTTTTTCTTGCACAAATAACACACAACAAGTAAGAGATTTTTTGATTGAAAAAAACTTACCCATCGGTGTGGCTACAAATGCCTTTCATGTATATAAAGATTCTGGAAGAATTACTTCTAAACTTTATACCCCTTTATTAAAAGATTTTAGTAACAGAAAAGAACATCCATATAATGAATTTCCTAAAGGTATAAAAGTTATAAACTTTGAAAACAAAGGAAAAGACTCTGTTAGTATCACTGGAGATTATGCATTATCTTACTCTAAAACTGAAGTTTCTGAAATAAAAGGAAATGTAATAATCATAAATCATTCTGACGGAAAAAGATTAGAAACCAAACAAATGTATTGGGATAAAAAAACGAAGTATTTTTTTTCAGAAAAACCTTTTCTTCTTATTACACAAACAGATACCATTAAAGGAGTCGGTTTTGAGTCTAACGAAAATTTAAGTAAATGGGTGTCTAAAAAAATATCAGGACAATTAACAACTAAAGATGAGTAAATTTTGGAAAATTTTTCAATACGGTTATCTTATAATAGCACTTATATTTTTTATAGAAGGTATTATAAGGTGGAACTTAGAAAGAGAAAAAGCCTATATATGGTTTAGTTTTGGTTTTTTTATTACCTTAGTATTTTTCTTTAAAAGAAATTTTAGAAAAAAAATAGAAAAGAGAAACACACAAAATTAGAATGAAAACAGAATTAGTAATTATTATTGTTTCAATTATTTTATCTGCCTTTTTTTCTGGGATGGAAATTGCATTTGTTTCTGCCAATAAGCTTCATATTGAATTAGAAAAAAAACGTGATGGTTTTTTAGCAAAAATTTTACAACGCCTTACACAAAAGTCTTCAAAATTTATTACCACTATGTTGGTGGGTAATAATATTGCGTTGGTAATATATAGTTATTTTATGGGGAAATTTATAATGCGTTATCTTCCTATAGCTTCTAATGAATTTTCTATCCTATTAATCCAAACATTAATTTCTACCATCGTTATTTTAATTACAGCAGAATTTATACCAAAAGCTATTTTTAGGATTTATGCCAATGAGGTAATGAAAAATTTTGCAATTCCTGCTTACTTTTTTTATATTATATTTCATTTTTTTTCTGATTTTATTACAGTAATTTCTGATTTTTTTTTACGAGTCTTCTTTAAAACAGATACAATAGAAGAACAAACAGAGTTTAGTAAAGAAGAATTAGGAAACTATATCTCTGAGCAATTAGAAACAGGAAATGATAATGATGATGTAGATTCAGAAATTCAAATTTTTCAAAATGCTTTAGAATTTCAAAAGGTAAAATCTAGAGAAATTATGGTACCTAGAACAGAAATTGAAGCTGTAGAAATTCATGAAAAAGTAAGCAATTTGCGTCAACAATTTATAGAAACAGGATTCTCTAAAATATTGGTATATAAAACTTCGTTAGATGACATTGTTGGATATGTAAATGCTTTTGAACTATTTAAAAAACCTAAAACCATCAAATCAATCTTATTACCTGTAGAAATTATACCAGAATCTATGATGATAAATGATGTATTAAATGCTTTAATTAAAAAACGAAAAAGTATTGCTGTTGTTGTAGATGAATACGGAGGAACATCTGGAATAATTACAGTAGAAGATGTTGTAGAAGAACTTTTTGGGGAAATAGAAGATGAACACGATACACAAGAACTTTTAGAAAAAAAAATAACTAATCATGAGTTTATTTTATCAGCAAGGTTAGAAATAGACTACTTAAATGAGAACTATGGCTTAAATATCCCAAAAGAAGATGCCTATGAAACATTGGGAGGGTACATTATAAATCACACAGAAAATATCCCAAAAAAAGACGAAAAAATAGAAATAGATCATTTTCAAATAAAAATAGTAGAAATGAGTGTTACAAAAATTGAATCTATCCAGCTAAAAATTAAGAATAAAAATAATTAATTCTACCACATCTTACTAATTACAATAAAAACCTACCATGAACAAATATTTATTACTTACAAACGGTTGCATTATTAAAACCCAAATTGTATCTTCGCACACTAAAATTTAAATAACTGATTTATGGCAATTTTATCAAAAATTAGAGAACGTTCATTATTCCTAATTGCAATTATAGGCTTAGCTCTTTTTGCTTTCGTTTTAGATCCCTCAAAAATTTTTAACTCTAGCAAAACAGAAGAAATTGGTGAGGTTAATGGGGAAACGATAGACAGAAAAGATTTTGTTGCAGCATTAGAAAATTATAAAACTCAAACAAAAAATAGAGTTTCTGAAATGAAAGCAGGAAAAACTGTTTGGAATAATATTTTAAGAAAAAAAATATATCAAAAACAATTAGCTGATGCAGGAATTACTGTAGGAGAAGAAGATGTTTGGAAAGAAATAATTAACTCTCCAACTGTAAAGAATAATCCTCAATTTAAAAATGAAGCTTCCTTGTTTGATGAAAATAAATTTAAACAATTTTTATCAGACACCAAAGAAAACAACCCAACTCTATGGAAGGCTTGGTCTAACTATATGACTCAACTTAAAGACAATACAGAAAGAAACACCTATAATAACTTAGTGACTGCTGGTATAGGTTCTACACTAAAAGAAGGAGAAACACAATATATTAATGAGAATACAAAAATAAATGCTCAATATATTTATGTCCCTTATACAAGCATTGCAGATAGTCTAATTAAGATATCTAAAGATGAAATAAAAACATACATAAATACACACAAAAATAATTTTAAAGTAGAAGCATCTAGAGACATTTCCTATATAAAATTTGAAATTAAACCAACCAAAGAAGATGAAGAAGCAATTAAAAATGAGATTTCAAAATTATTAGATGATAAAAAAGAATATAGCACTATAACCAAAGGAGAAGTTACTATAAAAGGATTTAAAAACACCAATAATTTAGCTGATTTTTTTGTAGAAAACGGCTCTGAAACCAATATAAATCCTAATTTTTTATATAAAAATCAAGTTTCTAAAAAAATTACTGAAGCTGTTTTTTCTGGAAAAAAAGGAGATGTTTTTGGCCCATATAAAGAAAAAGGAAGTTATAAAATTTCTAAAATAACAGCAATTACTCAAATGCCAGATTCTATAAAAGCAAGCCATATTTTAATCCCTTTTATTGGGTCTAGAACAGCCACTGCAGAAACCAAACAAACAGAAGAACAAGCTAAAAAAACAGCAGATAGTATCGCAAAAATTGTTATTAAACATAAATCTAAATTTACTTCATTAGCAAAAGATTTTTCTAAAGATAAAAGTAACGCAAATAAAGGAGGTAGTTTAGACTGGTTTACCTACAACAGAATGGTTCCTGAATTTAGAGATTATG
>CAZZPG010000095.1:0-7973 GCA_964655975.1 uncultured Flavobacteriaceae bacterium | reverse complement strand
TAATTCCATGAATAAATAATGTTTAGTGTAACACTATATTAGGACGAGACATTTATATAATAAAAAATCCGATACAATTTTGTATCGGATTTTTTTTTTTGAATATCAAACTAAAACTTATTTACTCAAAGCCTGTTCTAAATCGGCTAATAAATCATCAATATCTTCAATACCAACACTTAGTCTAATTAAAGAATTTGTAATTCCTAATTTTTCTCTTTCAGGTTCTGGTATCGATGCATGTGTCATTGTAACAGGATGATTTACCAAGCTTTCTACACCACCTAAAGATTCTGCCAACGTAAATACTTTGGTATTTTCTAAAAAGGTAAATGCTGCTTGTTGACTTTCGTCTTTCAATCTAAAAGAAACCATTCCTCCAAAATCTTTCATTTGCTTTTTAGCAACAGCATGATTTGGATGACTTTTTAAGCCTGGGTAAAATACGGTTTGTACCTTCGGATGATTTGCTAAAAATGCGGCTATCTTTTTTCCGTTTTCGCAATGACGTTGCATTCTAATATGCAATGTTTTTACTCCACGCAATGCTAAAAAACTATCCATAGGACCCGCAACTGCACCAGCAGCAAACTGAATAAAATGTAATTCTTCTGCTAGTTTTTTATTATTTACCATCAATGCTCCCATTACAAGATCAGAATGTCCTCCTAAGTATTTGGTCGCAGAATGCATTACAATATCTACACCCAAATCTAACGGTTGTTGTAAATAGGGTGTTGCAAAAGTATTATCTACAGCAACTAAAATAGTAGTATTTTTTGCTTTAACAGCATTGGTAATTGCTTCGATATCGGCAATTTTCATTAACGGATTGGTTGGTGTTTCTAACCAGATAAGTTTGGTTTTGTCAGTAACAGCATCTGTTACATTGTTAACCGAATTCATATCTACAAATGTAAATTTTAGTCCGTATTTTTGAAACATTTTGGTAAACATTCGGTAAGTTCCGCCATACAAATCATCACCAGCAATTACTTCATCACCAGGATTTAATAAACGTAACACACAATCAATTGCAGATAATCCAGAGGAAAAAGCAAAACCATGAGAGCCGTTTTCTATCGCTGCAAAAGCATTTTCTAAAGCCGTTCTTGTAGGGTTTGCAGCTCTAGAATATTCATATCCTTTATGAACACCAGGGCTAGATTGAGCGTATGTTGATGTTTGAAATATTGGAGGCATTACAGCACCTGTACTTGGTTCGTGTTCTTGACCTCCGTGAATTGTTTTTGTATTGAATTTCATTGTATAAATTTCTTTTGATGTGTAAAATTACACTAATTTTTTAAGTGACATAATAATTCCTTGATGTAATCCTTCGTGGTAATTGTTAAACATTATTGCCGTTTCTAATGAGTCTAACACAAAACCTGTACTTGTTTTATATTTGTTATAGGTTTTAAAAAAACCAGCGTTGTAATCTTCTTCTAAAATATCGGGTAAGCCCATCAATAAATCTAATACTTCATTCCATTCTTCTTGATTAAATATTTTAATTACTGAGGCTCCTTTTCTATGTTCTTTAATTAAATCATCAGGAATTAATAAGTCTTTTTCTGCCAAAGCATACTGTAATAATTGTTGTGTTACTACTAAATGCGCAACATTCCATGCAATATGGTTGTTAAATCCTGTAGGTATTGTATGTAATTGCTCTAATGTTAATCCTTCAATAGTTTTTAAAGTGAATGCTCTGGAGGATTTTAATATTTTAAATTGTGTGTGCATTTGTTTATTTTAGCGGTAAATATAAATCAAAAAATGAAGAAAGTATATTTTTTACAAACTTGTGATACTTGCCGACGTATTTTAAAAGAAGTGAATATAGAAGGTTTTGAAAAGCAAGAAATAAAATCAGCTCTAGTAACAGTAACGCAGTTAGAAAAAATGCATTCTTTGTCTAAAAGTTACGAAGCCTTGTTTAACAAACGAGCAAAACTGTACAAAGCAATGGATTTAAAAAATCAACTACTTACAGAAAAAGATTACAAACAGCTTATTTTAGAGAATTATACTTTTTTAAAGCGTCCTGTTTTTATTATTGAAGATGAAATTTTTATTGGCAACAGTAAAAAAGTGATTGGGCTACTGAAGGAGAAAATAGGGTAATTTTATTATCGATACATCCTGATAAAAATCAGGATACTCGAACTGACAGCACTTAGTAAATTATACTAATTTCTTTCGTAATTATTTGTTATTAGAGAGCCACGTTTTGGTTCTAAGTTCAGCATTCTCTTTAATATCTTGCCAAAACAAATTGATATCGCCAATGTGATAATTTTTTATAAACGACATAAAAAATCTTTTAGGAAACTTTGGCACTGTTGACCAAATTAACCCATCTACTACTTCAATTTTTAATGATTTTGGATACAGCACATCGTTGCTATACAAAAAACCTTTGTGCTGAGAAAAAGTAGTAGTTTTTTGTCCATCCCAAGTAATAGGATTTGTAGTTACACTTCCGTTGTACCAATTTTTAAGGCTAGGATATGTACCTCGTTTTCGAGTATTCCAAGAAACAAAACCTCCAGTTTTTGTGGGAGAATTCATGGGGTTTATGGTCTTAAATTCATTGGGCTTTATTCTAATTCCTGGTAAATATGCCGCAATAAGTTGTTTTTGTAAAGGTTTGTCGTCAAAAAAATCTTTGAGTAATTGAATTCCGTGAGTAGTACCTTGGCTGTGTCCCACCAAAATAATGGGTCTTTTATTATTATAATGTTTTAAATAATAAGTGAAAGCCTTTTTAACATCTGCATACGCCAAAGCTAAAGCTTCTTTTCTGCCTTTATATAATCGATAGGCTCTTACATGCGCTTGCCTATAATAAGGAACATAAATTTTTCCCGAATTTGCAAATGGCGATGCTTGATATTTTACTACTTTGTGTAATACTTTCTGTTGCTGATTAAAGTCATCAATAGGTATATTCCAACGAATGTCTTTTTTATCAGTATTTAACGTTGGGTAGATGTAAAAAACATCTGCTTTTAAATCAGTAAGGTTAACGGTTGTGTATTGTTTTAATCCTTCAGAATATTTATTTGGCAACACCGCCCAAGAACTTTCGTTCGTATAGTTGGGTGCTTTTGGGTGCTTTTCAGTAAAAAAATCTTGTGTACTATAGGTTGTTTTACAGCTAAAAAACAGCACTATTAAAAATAAATATCTGATTTTTTTCATACTAAAAACTCATTGTAAAAGCAATTCCATTTCTGTTAGTTTTTAAATAAAAGAGCGGCTTAAATTGATAAGAAGTAGCTGTAATACCTTCGTTGTATAGATTGATGGCTTGTTTAGATTTCTTATTATACGCACTGTTTAAAGGGATTGCTGCAACGAGAATTCCTGCACCAATTCCTGCAAGTGTCCAATTTGCTTTTCCTCCTCCAATTGCAATACCGATAGGAAAACCAATCAATGCGCCACCAACACCTCCTAAAACACTTCCCCAAATATTGTTTGTTTTGGCAGATTTCATTAATTTATAGGCTTCGTTGTTGTTTTTCATCAATTCTAAAACTTTAGTCATAGAGATTCTTTTATTGTTTTGATATAATAAATTACTTCCTAGGGTTCGTTTGATTTCAATTTTTTGAGCGTTTAAAGAAACGATTCCTGTAAATAAAATGATAAAGACTAGTATTACTTTTTTCATGATGATTGTTTTTTAAACGGATTGATACACTTCTGTTAAATTTTTTGACTCTTTTTCGGCACTCCAATATTGTATAATTTCTTTTCGAGCTTCTGCACCTAAATGAGTTTTTTTTTCAAGTATTATTTGCTGTAAATTTTGTTGTAGTTCTTCTGTGTTTCCAGCTTCGAATAAATAGCCGTTTTGTTTGTTGGTAATTAAATTAGAGTGTACACCTACATTTTTAGTAGCAATTATATTACAGCCACAAGCCATTGCTTCTGCGCAAACTAAAGAAAATCCTTCAGTAAAAGAAGGTACAACAACGGTGTGTGATGCTTGGTAAATAGAAATAATTTCTGATGTTTCTCCTAAAAAATAGATTTGATTTTTAAGATTATAGTTTTTAACTATCGATTTTAACTCTTCTAAAAAAGCAGGTTTATCTGCTTTACCTACAATAATTAATGCCCAATTTTTTTGGTTTTTTAAAATAGGAGAAATCGCTTTAATCAATGTTTTTTGCCCTTTGGCTTTTCTAACTCTACCAACGCAAGAAATAATGTTTTTTTGATTGATATTAGGTAAGCTAACATTCTCTTTAGGAATAAAATCAGCAATATTTACACCATGGCCAACAATTGTGTTTGGTAACCCTAAATTACTGCTCATACTTTTGGTTAATGTAATAATTGTATCCGCTTTTTTTAGTAAATATTTGGTAAGACCAGAAGGGGTTGTTTCTGCATGTCTTGTAGCGATTAACTTGAATTTTCCACCCAAAAAACGAAAAAAAAGCATTCGCATTAATTCGTTATTTCTGTGACAATGCACAATGGTTTCTTTTTTTGAAAAAAGAATTTTTAATAATTTTCTAGTAGTTATTTTTCTTCCATCAATTCCGTAACCATAAATATAGCTATCATAGGTGTCTTCAAAAAAAGGAAAAACAGTCTCTACACTTCTAGTAAGACCTGTTTTTCTTCTATGAAAATGAGTGTGAATTAAAGTAGTTTTTTGATTCAAAATTTAAGAAAATCTATGTGCTACAATATTCATAAAGCGTTCTTCGTATTCTTCTTTGTCTATCCAATTATAGTCTGGTTTTACCATTTTTTTAATAAATTTAGTAGCTTCTTTAACTGTTTGAAAGGTGTTTAGTTGAGAAATAATTCGATTAAAATCTTCTTGATTTCCGTCAAATAAGTGTTTTACAAACGCAATTCTATCATTTAAGCCAATCGTAATGTTTTGGTGTAACTTATTATTTAAAGATTCTTTTTGAGGTACTTTTTCAAACAAATCTGCTGCAACATCTAAAGAAATAGTATCGTCTAGTTCTTCTTCTAAAGTTCTAAGTTTAATACCCGCAACGTCTCTTACATCGTTTTTAGTGTAATCATTTTCAAATAAAGATTCTTCTAAATCATTAAAAGATTGCGCAGTAATTGTTTCAATATCGTTTTGTTCAAGTGCAACTATTTTATTTTCTACTTCATCAATATTTTTATCAACAAGAGGCTGGTTTTTAGTCTTATTTGTTTCAGTTTTGTTTTTTAACGGGATTTCTGCTGCATTTTTAATTTTTACAATGATTTCTTCTTTTGTTTCTGTGGCATTTGGGGTGGTATTTATATATTCTTCTATATATGCTAAAACGGCTAGTTTTTCAAAAATTTGATAAGATATTTCCTTTAAAGCCAATATATCATCTTTATTTTTCATCTGTAAAACGCTGTGTGCTAAACTGGTTAAATCTGCGGATAACTTTTTGTGCATAAGTTGTAAACTTTTAATGATTTTAATCTTAAAATATTCCTAAATTTGTTGAAATCGAAATAATAACTTTCAAGCCTTAAAATTACAAAATGTTTCTTGAAAATACGGTAAATCATACAGAACAATTTGGTTGGATAGAAGTAATTTGTGGTTCTATGTTTTCTGGAAAGACTGAAGAGTTGATCAGAAGATTAAAAAGAGCACAATTTGCGAAACAACGCGTAGAGATTTTTAAACCTGCGGTAGATACTCGTTATGATGATGATGAGGTGGTTTCTCATAATGATAACAGAATTCGTTCTACACCTGTACCTGCAGCTTTAAATATACCTTTGCTAGCAACAGATGTAGATGTAGTTGGTATTGATGAAGCACAGTTTTTTGATGATGAAATAGTAACTGTTTGTAATGATTTGGCAAATAGAGGTGTTCGAGTAATTGTAGCAGGTTTAGATATGGATTTTAAAGGAAATCCGTTTGGACCAATGCCAGCATTAATGGCAACGGCAGAGTATGTTACCAAAGTACATGCGGTTTGTACCCATACAGGAAATTTAGCACATTATAGCTTTCGGAAAGCAGCGAGTGAAGATTTGGTTTTATTGGGCGAAGTGCAAGAGTATGAGCCTTTAAGTAGAGCTGCATATTACAAAGCGATAAAAAAACATCAAGAAGAATTGAAGGCAGAAAAGGAGCTTAAAAAAGATGAATAATCATGTTACAGTTTTAGAAATCGATGCAAATGCTGTAAAGCATAACCTTAATTTTTTTAAGAGTAAATTAAATGTCGAAACCAAAATTTTAGTGGTTGTAAAAGCATTTGGTTACGGAACAGATGCCGTAGAAATAGTAAAATTAATTGAGAGCGAAGTAGATTACTTTGCTGTTGCGTACACACACGAAGGTGTTGTTTTACGAGAAGCAGGAATTAAAGCACCTGTTTTAGTATTGCATCCGCAGTTGCAAAATTTAGCACAAATTGTTGCATATCATTTAGAACCAAATATCTATAGCTTTAAAATTTTAGAAGCCTTTTTAAAAATTGCTGATGAAACTCCGTTGATGAATTATCCAATTCATATAAAATTCAATACAGGTTTAAATAGAATTGGTTTTTGGCATACTGATGTTCCGTCACTTTTATCAATTTTAAAAACATCAAACAATATAAAAGTACAATCGCTGTTTTCTCACCTTGCAGCAAGTGATGATGTGAATGAAGAGTCTTTTACCATCAATCAAATCAATAATTTCGCCTACATTATAAAAGAGATGTACACACATTTGGGTTACGAGCCAATGATACATCTATTAAATACATCAGGAATCATCAATTACCCAAAAGCACAATTTGATATGGTTCGGTTAGGTATCGGTCTGTATGGTTTTGGGAATGATGAAAAAGAAACCGAACAGTTGCAAAATGTAACAACGTTAAAATCTGTTATTTCTCAAGTTTTATTAGTAGAACCAGGAGAAACCGTTGGTTATAATCGAGCTTATGTGGCAAAAGCCCCAACAAAAATAGCTACAATTCCTGTGGGACATGCAGATGGAATTTCAAGAAAATTAGGGAATGAAAACGGGTATGTGCTTATCAACAATCAAAAAGCACCTATTATTGGAAACGTTTGTATGGATATGATGATGGTTGATATTACAAAAATTGATTGTAGTGAAGGTGATGAGATTATCATCTTTAACAGTCAAAAAATAGTTAAAGAAATGGCTAGTGTTTGCGAAACGATTCCCTACGAAATTTTAACAGCCATATCGCAACGGGTAAAAAGAGTTGTAATTTGTTAAAATTTTCTTAAATTTGAGGCTTATTAACTAATTAAAAACAAACAAAATGTTAAAAGAGTTTAAAGAGTTTATTACTGGCGGGAATGTAATTGAATTTGCAGTCGCTGTAATTATGGCAGGAGCAATTGGTGCTGTAGTAAAAGGATTTGTAAGTAATATTGTAATGCCGGTTGTAGGGATATTTACAGGAGGCGTAAGTCTTTCTGATAAAAAATACATTTTATCTGAAGCTGTTTTAGATGCAGCAGGAAAAGTTACAACTCCAGAAAATGCTATTTTATATGGAGCATGGATTGATACCATTATCAATTTAATTATTATAGGTTTTGTAATGTTTATGATGATTAGATCCTATAACAAAATGAAAAAGAAAGAAGAAGAAAAACCAGCAGCTCCAAAAGGACCAAGTCAAGAAGATTTATTAGCAGAAATTAGAGATTTATTAGCTAAAAAATAGTTTTAGTGATATAAGAATTGTAAAAATCCTAAACTGAAAAGTTTGGGATTTTTTATTTTAACAATTTTTTAAGGGAAAAACACCCTAAAACCTACCGTGAAAACACCCAATTTTGCCTGTTTTGGTAAAATAATTATATTTTTCTTGTGTAATAGTTTTTTTTTTTTATAAGTTAGCAATGTATTTATAGGAAGCCTAATTAACTTTTTGTAAAAACGTGCTAGCAAAAAAAAGAATGTTTATAAAATTGCGCACATTCTTTTTTAA
>CAZZPG010000094.1:0-8085 GCA_964655975.1 uncultured Flavobacteriaceae bacterium | reverse complement strand
ATGAAATAATGGTATTTTTATAAATGAATGATAAACAGTAAAACCAAATGATTCTAAAGTAGTAGCTGCAATTGCAGATATTTCTGGACTAATGAAAAGAGGCTTTGACGAAAAAGGATTTAATAAATACAAATCTAATTTTGATAAAAACAAACACTATAATTTAGCATTTAACTCTCGTCAATCTATGGGAGACAATCTATATGATATTAATGATAAATATTATGGAAACAACAACGTAATTGGCTCTAAAGATGAAGAAAGTCACGCAACACACGTAGCAGGTATTGTTGGAGCTACAAGAAATAATGACATTGGAGCTAACGGAGTTGCAAACCATGTAAAGATAATGTCTGTTAGAGTTGTCCCTGATGGAGATGAGCATGATAAAGATGTAGCATTAGGTATCCGTTATGCAGTAGACAACGGAGCAAAAGTAATTAATAGTAGTTTTGGTAAAGCCTACTCACCAAACAAACAATGGGTATATGATGCTATTAAATATGCAGCATCTAAAGATGTATTAATTGTAAATGCAGCAGGTAATGATGGTGCAAATATAGATGAAGAATATACCTACCCTAATGATTCTAAAGATTTAATAACAGAATTTACAGACAATGTATTAACTGTGGGAGCAATGAGTTCAAATTACAATGAAAAGCTACCTGCAAGTTTTTCTAACTATGGTAAAATAAATGTAGATGTATTTGCCCCTGGTGTACAAGTGTACTCTACTGTACCAAAAAACCACTATGCAAAATATAATGGAACCTCTATGGCAGCACCATCCGCAGCAGGAGTAGCAACCTTAGTACGTTCATACTATCCTAAATTAACGGCAAGCCAAGTAAAACATATTTTAATGAATTCTGGACTCAAAGTTGATTTTGATGTTATTAAACCAGGCTCTAAATCAAAAGAAAATCCAAAAGGAGAAATGGTTCCTTTTTCATCATTATCAGTATCTGGTAGAGTTGTAAACGCATACAATGCATTACGTATGGCAGATTATATGGTAAACGGAAAAAAATAATAAGGATTATTTCTGTGTAAATACTTGTTGTAAATAAGATAAGGAAAACACACCCTCAAAAAAGTGTCATTTTAGAGATTATATTTCATAATGACACTTTTTTCTATAAAAAAATAATTAATCCAATCTAAAAATAAATATTTATGAAAAAAATATTTCTATTTTCTTTTTCATTATTGATGATGATATCTTGTGCAGAAACAAAAAAAATAATCCATCATCAACAAAAAGTAACAAACATTAGTGGTTATTGGCAACAACACGTAGATTATATGATGGATATTGATATGGATGTAAACAATTATCAATACAAAGGAATACAAAAATTAGTCTATACCAATAACTCACCAGATGAATTAAAGAAAGTCTTTTATCATTTGTATTTTAATGCCTTTCAACCAGGTTCTCAAATGGATGTTCGCTCTAGAAACATTGTAGACCCAGACAAAAGAGTGGGTGATAGAATTAGTAAATTATCACCATCAGAAATAGGATATATCAAAGTAAATTCATTAAAACAGAATGGAGTTTCTTTAAACTATAAAACCGTAGGAACAATTTTAGAAGTAACCTTAAATAAACCTATAAAAACAGGAGAAAGCGTAACTTTTAATATGGTTTTTGATGCACAAGTACCCGTACAAATACGCCGTTCAGGAAGAAATAATAAGGAAGGTGTTGCCTTTTCTATGACGCAGTGGTATCCAAAAATGGCAGAATATGACTTTGAAGGCTGGCAAACTCATCCGTATATTGCACGTGAATTTCAGGGCGTTTGGGGAAATTTTGATGTAACTCTTCATATTGATAAAAACTATATGGTTGGTGGTACAGGATATGTGCAAAATCCACAAGAAGTTGCCCATGGTTTTGAAGATAAAACAAAACCTCTAAACTTGCCACAAGGAAATAAATTAACATGGCATTTTAAAGCACCTAATGTACACGATTTTACATGGGTTGCAGATAAAAATTATCAGCACGATATTTTAAAAATGAAAAACGGTATTGATTTACACTTCTTCTACAAAAAAACAATGGAAGAAAAATATCTTAAAAATTGGAAAAATTTTCAACCCAAAGTTGCCGAATTAATGACCTATTATTCTACAAACGTGGGGCAATATCCCTACAAACAATACTCAATAATTCAAGGAGGAGATGGTGGTATGGAGTATGCCATGTGTACACTAATTACAGGGCAGCGTAAAGCAGGAAGCCTTTTTGGAGTAACAGCACATGAAATGGCACATACATGGTTTCAGTTTTTATTAGCTAGTAATGAAAGTAAACATCCGTGGATGGATGAAGGATTTACTACCTATATTTCTAATAAAGCCGAAAATGAAATAATGCAAAAAGATAAAAAAAACCTTTATGCAGGGTCTTATGATTATTACAATTATGTTGTTTTTAAAAAAATAGAAGAACCCTTAACTACCCATGCCGATAGATACAATACAAATATGGCATATGGAATGGGAAGTTATAGCAAAGGAAATATCTTTTTAAGTCAATTAGAATATATTATTGGAAAGGAAAATGTTGCAAAAACACTAAAAAAATATTTTATTGATTTTAGTTTTAAACACCCAACACCTAATGATATAAAACGAACTGCAGAAAAAGTGTCTGGACTCAATTTAGATTGGTATTTAAATGAATGGACGCAAACTACTCATACCATAGATTATGGAATAAAATCTATTGAAGGAAAAACCATTACTTTAGAACGAATAGGACAAATGCCAATGCCCATAGATATTGAGGTTACTTATATTGATGGAAGCAAAGAGCAATTTAACATTCCGTTACGTATCATGAGAGGGAACAAACCAACAGATGCAAAAATTTTAGAAGATTGGGCATGGGCAATGCCTACGTACTCATTTACAGTTACTAAATTTGTAAAATCTGTAAAAATAGATACTACAAAGCTAATGGCAGATGTAAAAATGAAAAATAATAGTTTTGAAGTAAAGTAATAAGACACTTCAAAAAAGATATATTCCTCAAAGTTTTAATCTCTTTGATGGACTCCCTCTTATCCTTTATCTGTTTGTTCTATAAAATCATGAAGATTCAGCTTTTCTTTTGGTATAAACCCTTTTAACATTAACAATGCTCCAAAAACAATGAGTAGTACTCCCATTCCTCTTTTTATTTTATAAATAACTGCAGGCGTAAGTTTATTTTTTAATTGTTTTGCTAAAAAAATTTTCCCTAAATCTGTTATAAAATAACTGATAATAATGCTAAAAAAATACCAAAAAATATGTGTGGGATTCATATCTAATGTTGGTCCTATTACTACAATTATTCCTAGCCAAAATGCTAAAACACCAATATTGATAAAGTTCAAAAAGAATCCTTTTAAGAGTAGTTTTATATAATTATTTTCTATTGGGATATTTATTTTAGGTTCGTCTTCTTCTTTTTTATCAGATTTGTCTAAGTAAGTAATCATCCCATAAACAATTAATATAAATCCACCAATAAAAAACAAACGAGGGTCATCTTTAAGTTTTTCTAGTAAGTTTTTACTTCCGTAATAGGCAATTAATATAAAAGTAGCATCTCCTAGTAACACCCCAATATCAAAAGCAATAGCTGCTCTTGCTCCTTTTAAAATACTGGTTTGAATCAGCATAAAAAATACTGGTCCAATCATAAATGAGAGAAAAAATCCGAAAAAAATAGCGTTTTTTATATCATAAAAATCCATAAATATAAATTATTGTTAGTTGTAATTAAATTTATAAAGGGAAGTTATACTTCTTCAAAATCTACAGTAACTTTTTGTGTTATTGGGTGTGCTTGACAGGTTAAAATAAATCCTTCTATTACTTCATCATCTGTTAAAATATTGTTTTTAGTCATTATTGCTTTTCCTTCGGTTACTTTTGCCAAACAACTGCTACAAACTCCTCCTTGACAAGAATAAGGGGGGGCTAGTTTTTGATGTAAAGAGGCGGATAAAATATCATCTTTTTTATCCATAGTAAAGGTTGTTTTTTCATCATCTAACAGAACAGTAATTTCTGTTTTTTCATCAGGAATATCTATTAAATTATTATTTTTAGGATTGGAAGTAAATAATTCGAAATGAATATTTTTTTTTGCAATATTGTTTTCTTGTAGTGTTTCTGAAACTAGCTGTATCATTTCTTCTGGTCCGCATAAAAAGGCAGCATCAAAACGTATATTTTTGTATTTGTTTTTTACATAAAAATTGGTATTTTCTTTATCAATACGTCCAAATAAACAATTGGGTTGTTGTTCTTTACTAAATATAAAATGTAGGTTAAATTGATTAGGGTATTTTATTATCAATTCATTTAATTCAGTATAAAAAATGGTGTCTTTAACACTTTTGTTTCCATAAATTAATGTAAATGTTGATGTGTTTTCTTTTTCTAAAACTGTTTTTGCCATTGCTAAAACAGGTGTAATTCCACTACCTGCAACTACACCTAAATAGTTGTTGGCTGGTTGTGGTTCTAAAATGAATTTTCCCTCAGGTGTAGCTACTTCAATAGTATCTCCATTTTTTAGTTTTGTAGTTGCAAAGACAGAGAAATTACCATCTTTTATTGCTTTTACTGTTACTTTTAGTTTGTTACTGTTGGGTGAGGAGCAGATGGAATATGCTCTTCTAATATCTTTTCCGTTTAAAGTTGTTTTTAAAGTAATGTATTGTCCTGCTTTAAAAGAAAAAATATCTTTTAGGTTTGTAGGGATATCAAAAACCAAAGAAACAGCATTTGCTGTTTCTTTAATAACTTGTTGTATTTGTAACGTGTAAAATGTTGCCATTTATTGTAAGGTTATACCAGTTTTTGTTTTACTAAATATTCTGCAATTTGCACTGCGTTTGTTGCTGCTCCTTTACGTAGGTTGTCAGAAACAATCCACAAATTTAAACTATTTTCTTGAGATTCATCTCTTCGTATTCTTCCTACAAAAACATCATCTTTTCCTTCGGCATAAATTGGCATTGGGTAAATATTGTTATCAATATCATCTTGTATAGTAATTCCATCTGTATTATTTAAAATAGCACGTACTTCTTTTACGGTATAATGGTTTTCAAACTCAATATTTACACTTTCGGAATGACCGCCAACAACAGGAATTCTTACGGCAGTAGCTGTAATAGCAATGCGTCTATCATTCAATATTTTTTGAGGCTCACGTACCAATTTCATTTCTTCTTTGGTGTATCCGTTAAGTTCAAAAACATCACAATGTGGTAGTGCGTTTTTATGAATTTGATAAGGATATGCCATTTCTCCATCTACTCTGTTATATTCATTTTCTAATTGTTGTACTGCTTTTACACCAGTACCCGTAATAGATTGATAGGTAGAAATAATTAATCTTTTAATCCCATATTTTTTATGCAAGGGTGCCAATGTCATAACCAATTGAATGGTAGAACAGTTAGGATTGGCAATAATTTTGTCTTCTTTGGTTAATTCTGAAGCATTAATTTCTGGAACAATTAATTTTTTGGTAGCATCCATTCTCCAAGCAGAAGAATTATCAATAACTGTAGTACCAACTTTTGCAAATTTTGGAGCCCATGTTAAAGAGGTGTCTCCACCAGCAGAAAAAATAGCAATATCTGGTGCTAAATTTACAGCATCTTGCATGCCAATAACAGTATAATTTGTTCCTTTAAAAGAAATAGTTTTTCCAACAGAGCGTTCTGATGCTACTAAGAGCAATTCAGAAATTTTAAAATTACGCTCTTCTAATACTTTTAACATGATGTTTCCTACCATTCCGGTAGCACCTACAACTGCAACTTTCATTGTTTATTGAATAATAAAGTTAATATTTATTTTAGTGTACAAATATCATCAAAAAAAATAGTAGAAAAATACTAAAAGAGAATAAAATAGTACAATTGATATATTTTTATTAAAATGATAGAAATAATTTGTTTTTTTGACCAAATCATTATAAAATAGCTGAAAATGAGGTTGTTATTTTTCAAATTCTCATCATATAAAAAACCGTACTTTTGCAAAAAAGTAAAACAGAATGCAAAAGATAGAATTAATGGCTCCTGCAGGTAATTTTGAATCATTACAAGCAGCTCTAGATAATGGATGTGACTCTGTGTATTTTGGTGTAGAACAGCTTAATATGAGAGCAAGAGCGTCTATTAATTTTACATTAAATGATTTAGAAGAAATATCAAAAAGATGTAAAGCTAAAAATGTTCGTACGTATTTAACATTAAATACCATTATTTATGATCATGATTTATCCATCGTAAAAACCTTAATAAAAAAAGCAAAAGAAGCAAATATTTCTGCTGTTATTGCAATGGATCAAGCAGTGATTGGAATAGCTAGAGCAGAAAAAATGGAGGTGCATATTTCTACTCAAATAAATATAACCAATATAGAAACAGTTAAGTTTTATGCCATATTTGCAGATACAATGGTGTTGAGTAGAGAACTTAGTTTGCGTCAAGTAAAAAAGATAACTCAATACATAGAAAAAGAGCAAATAAAGGGTCCTTCTGGAAGATTGATTGAAGTAGAAATTTTTGGTCATGGGGCATTGTGTATGGCAGTTTCTGGAAAATGTTATATGAGTTTACATTCGCATAATTCATCAGCAAATAGAGGTGCTTGTAAGCAAAATTGCCGTAAAAAATATACAGTAATAGACCAAGAAACTGGTTTTGAAATGGAGTTGGATAATGAGTATATTATGAGTCCGAAAGACTTATGTACCATAGATTTTTTAGACCAAGTAGCAGATGCAGGGATTAAAGTTTTAAAAATTGAAGGAAGGGGGAGAGCACCAGAATACGTTGCTAATGTAATTAAAAATTATAGAGAAGCTATTGATGATGTTGCTAATGGGACTTATAGTAAAGAAAAAGTAATTGGATGGATGCAAGAGTTAGAAAAAGTGTACAATCGTGGTTTTTGGAACGGTTATTATTTGGGGCAAAAACTAGGAGAATGGAGTAAAGAACCTGGTTCTCATGCTACACAAAAGAAAGTGTATTTGGGTAAAGGTGTACATTATTTTCAGAAAGCGAAAATTGGTGAGTTTAAAATTGAAGCATATGATTTATCTGTTGGTGATAAAATTTTAATTACAGGACCAAGTACAGGAGCACAAGAAATGGAGTTAAAAGAAATGTTTGTAAATGAGCAATCTTCAAAAAAAGCTACCAAAGGAGATGGAGTTACTATAAAACTAGATTTTAGAATTCGTAAATCAGATAAATTATACAAAATTGTAAAAACTGAGTTTTCAAAATAATCTTCTTAATTGCTAGTATTCAGCTAAATAAAAACTTCATCGATTAAACAATTAAAATGGTAGTAATTACCTTACAACGAAACAAGTGTATTGGCTGTAATTATTGTGTAGAGTTAGCACCTGCACAGTTTCAGATGTCTAAAAAAGACGGAAAATCAGTGTTGTTACATGCTGTAGAAAAAAAAGGATTTTTTACCATAAAAACATATGACGAAAGTATTTTTGACACTTCTCTAGAAGCAAAAAAAGCCTGTCCTGTTAAAATTATTGAGGTAAAACAGGTATAAATTCCTTTTAAAAATTCTTCAATAAAAAAACCACTTTTTCTTTCCCGTAGAATCCGTATATTTACAGATTCATCAACCTTTTGGTTGAAAACAAAAAATAAATTTAAAAACTATACGAAACATAACTGTTTCTATAAATATATACTCACTTCTTATGGGATGTAGTAATTGTGCTACCACTAGTGATGGTTTACCAAAAGGCTGTAAAAGTAATGGAGATTGTGCCACGGGTGGATGCGAAAAATTAGCTGTTTTTGATTGGTTGTCTAATATGACTTTACCATCTGACGAAAAATTTTTTGAGATTTTTGAAATTCGTTTTAAAAATGGACGAAAACATTTTTTTAGAAATATAGAAAACCTATCTCTTTGTATGGGAGATGTAGTTGCTACAGAAGGCTCATCAGGACATGATATTGGGGTAATTTCTTTATCTGGAGAATTGGTAAAAGTACAAATGAAGAAACG
>CAZZPG010000093.1:0-8106 GCA_964655975.1 uncultured Flavobacteriaceae bacterium | reverse complement strand
AAAAATGTACCTATCCCTAAAACAGTATTTGCCATAGATCCAGAAAATATAGAAGAACAAATAGAATTGTTAGGTGGTGCCCCAGTAATTATAAAATTACAAGAAGGTACACAAGGTTTGGGTGTTATGCTTGCAGAAACTAAAAAATCTGCAAAATCTATTTTAGACACATTTTATAATATGAATGCAAGTATTTTAATTCAAGAATTTATAAAAGAATCTAACGGAGAAGATATTAGAGCCTTTGTTGTAGGAAAAAGAGTAGTAGCATCAATGAAAAGAATAGGAGAGCGAGGAGATTTTAGATCTAATATTCATAGAGGAGGTAGAGGAGAACCCGTAGCACTTACCCAAAAAGAAACCAAAGATGTTTTACGAGCAGCCAACTATTTAGGATTACCTATTTGTGGTGTAGATATCATCCGTTCTAAAAAAGGAGCATTACTTATAGAAGTAAATTCAACCCCTGGCTTACAAGGAATAGAAGCCTACACAAAGGTAAATGTAGCCAAAGAAATTATTAAATATTTAGAAATTAATAAATATGTTCAAAAAAAAATTTAAAAATGAAGTTGTAGAAATTAGAGGGCAAAAAATTAATTTAGGAGAAAATAAACTAATAAAAATTGCAGTAGATAGACTTCCAACAGGAACATTAATAGAAATACCAGTATATGTTTTTAACGGAGAAGAACCAGGCCCCACCATCTTACTCCAAGGAGGTTTACATGGAGATGAAGTAAATAGTATAGAAATGATACGTAGAATGTTGATTGATAAAAGCTATAAAATCTACAAAGGTTGCGTAATTGTTGTACCACTTTTAAATATCTTCGGATTTTTAAGCCTGTCAAGAAACATGCACGGTAAAGATGTAAATAGAAGTTTCCCAGGTTCAAAAAGAGGGTCATTGGCAAGCAGAGTAGCTTATTATCATATGAAAGAATTGGTAAAAAATGTAGATTTTTCTATTGATTATCATACAGGAAGTGAGCAACGTAATAATTTTGCCCAAATTCGATATACTCCAGAAGATGAACGTGCCAAAAAACTAGCCACTATTTTTAATGCTCCTTTTACGATGAGTTCTAAGCTGATACCAAAATCATTTAGAAACGAATGTTTTAAAAACAATATTCCTGTGTTGGTTTTTGAAGGAGGAGAATCTCTCCAATTAGATGAAGTAGCTATTGAAAAAGGAATTTATGGAACGTTAAATATTTTACGACATTTTAATATGATTCATAAAAATGTAATCACCCCCAAAATGAATAAAAGCATTAAACTCACATCCCATAAATGGATACGTGCAAAAATTGCAGGTTTATTTAGTTCCGTAATTAATAATGGAGAAAAAGTAACAAAAGGGCAAACTTTAGGTCATATTATGGATACCTATGGAGATACTAATCTTGTAGTAAAAGCTCCTTTTAATGGCTATATTTTTGCAGTCAATAATTTCCCAATTATTAATATGGGAGATGCTATTTTTCATATTGGCAGATAATTTATAACATTTTACAAGCAGCTTCTGCACAACGCTCGCCATCCATAGCAGCAGAAACAATACCCCCCGCATAACCACTACCTTCGCCACAAGGAAATAACCCCTCTATTTCTAGATGTTCTAAATTCTCTTTTCTAGGAATGTTTATAGGTGATGATGTACGAGATTCAACCCCAACAATATTTGCTTCATTGGTATAAAAACCATGCATTTTTCTCCCAAAAGCAGTAAAACCTTTACGCAATTTATTTCCAATTAATTTGGGTAATAACGAATGTAAAGGTGCAGATTTTAACCCTGGTTGATATGAGGTGTCATTCAAATCAGAAGATAATTTTCCATCCACAAAATCTACCAAACGTTGGGCAGGTGCAACTTGTGTTCTTCCCCCTGCAGTAAATGCTAATTTTTCTAAGTTTTTTTGATATTCTAAACCTTTTAATACGCCAAAATGCTCATAGTTAGCAAGATCTTTATCAATATTAATTTCTACAACAATACCAGAATTGGCAAATTTATTACCTCTTTTAGATGGAGACATTCCGTTAACAACAATTTCTCCGTTAGCAGTAGCTGCAGGCACAATAAACCCACCAGGACACATACAAAAAGAATAAACACCTCTATTATTTACTTGATGCACCAAACGGTAGGATGCAGCAGGTAATAACTCGTTTCTTTCTGTGCTACAATGGTATTGAATTTGATCAATGATTTTTTGAGGATGTTCTACACGAACACCCATAGCAAAAGATTTAGCTTTTAGAGTAATTTTTTTATTATGTAAAAGATAATAAATATCTCTTGCAGAATGTCCCGTTGCTAAAATAACCGAATTTACAGACATTTCTTTCTCATTCTTTAAAACAATAGCATGTATTTTATGTTGTTTGATGATAAAATCTGTTACCCTACTTTCAAAATGAATTTCACCACCAAATTTTAAGATAGTTTCTCTAATATTTGTAATAATTTTCGGTAATTTATTCGTTCCAATATGAGGGTGTGCATCTACCAAAATTTGCTCTGAAGCACCATGAAATACTAAGTTCTCAAAAATTTTACGTACATCGCCACGTTTTAAACTTCTAGTGTACAGCTTTCCATCAGAATAGGTTCCTGCACCACCTTCGCCAAAACAATAATTAGAATCTTCATTTACAAAATGCTCTTGATTAATAGCTCTTATATCTCGTCTTCTATCTTGCACTTTTTTTCCTCGCTCTAAAACTATGGGCTTAAAACCAAGTTCTAAACAGCGTAAAGCAGCATACATTCCTGCAGGACCAAACCCAATGATATGAATTTCTTTTTTGTTTGTAACATCTTTATAATCAAAATGATAATCAGATTTTTTATTCAGTTCTTCATTGATGTAAACTGCCACTTTGTAGTTAAAAATGATGAGTTTTTTACGAGCATCAATAGATTTACGAAGTACTTTTACAGCCGTTATTTCATTTTTAAAAACCCCTAATTGTTTAGAAGCTTTGTATAGTAAAATATCCTCTTCTTTTTCTTCAATAAGATTTACTCTAAGTTGAATTTCTTTTATCATTTTGTAAAATTACAGTTTTTTTTAGATAGATGTATAGAAAAATTAATCATAAAACCAGTATTTTTTTTATCTTTATCCTTTTAAAATAATAGAGAATGAATTTAGATTCTTACAAAGTTTCTAGAAAAATAAAATTGACAAATTCTGTAACAAAAGAAGTGGTTGATAGTGCAGAAAAGAAACTACATAAAGTAAGTAAAAAACTTAGTAAACTACAAGATGCCATGTATGCCGAAAGTAAATATAGTGTACTAATTTGCTTGCAAGGTATGGATACTTCTGGTAAAGATAGCTTAATTAGAGAAGTATTTAAAGAGTTTAATGTGCGTGGAGTAGAAGTACATAGCTTTAAAGTGCCTACCAAGTTAGAGTTGAAACATGATTTTTTATGGAGGCATTATTTAGTATTACCTGCCAAAGGGAAAGTGAGCATTTTTAATCGTACACATTATGAAAATGTACTGGTAACTCGTGTACATCCTAACTATGTTTTTGGAGAAAACATTCCATCGGTAAAAAGTATAGATGATTTAGATGATGCTTTTTACCACGAAAGAATGGATAGAATTAATAATTTTGAGTATCATTTGGAAAAAAACGGAACAATTATATTAAAATTCTTTTTAAACTTATCTAAAGAAGAACAAAAAAACCGATTATTACGTAGATTAAATATAGCCGAAAAGAATTGGAAATTTTCTGCAGACGATTTAAAAGAGCGTAAATTATGGGATAAATATCAATTTTGTTACGAAGATTTATTAAATAGAACCTCAAAAGAGTACGCACCTTGGTTTATAATTCCTGCAGATGATAAGCCTACTGCTAGGTATATTTTAGCAAAAATTTTATTACAAGAATTTAAAAAATACAATTTTAAAGAACCTTCTTTACCAGCAAAAACACAAGTGATGGTAGAAGAATTTAAAGAACAATTAAATAATGAATAAATGAAACTAAACCTTACAAGACCCATTATATTTTTCGATTTAGAAACAACAGGAATCAATATTGCTAAAGACAGAATTGTAGAAATATCGATTTTAAAAGTATTTCCGAATGGAAATAAAGAAAGTAAAACGTGGTTGGTAAATCCAGAGATAGAAATACCTAAAGAAGCATCAGATATTCACGGAATTACCAATGAGCAAGTAGTTACTGAACCTGTTTTTACAGAATTGGCTCCCAAAATAAATGAAATAATTACAGGGTGTGATTTGGCAGGGTTTAACTCAAACCGATTTGACATTCCGTTATTGGCAGAAGAATTGATGCGAGCAAATATAGATTTTGATATGAATGATAGAAAAGCGATTGATGTACAAGTTATTTTTCATAAAAAAGAACAACGCACTTTAAGTGCAGGATATCAATTTTATTGCCATAAAGAATTAGAAGGAGCACACGGTGCCGAAGCAGATACCAATGCAACATATGAAATTTTATTGGCTCAATTAGAAAAATATGAAGATATTAAAAACTCAGTAGAGGCTTTAAGTGAATATTCTACCCACGGAAAACGTGCCGATTTTGCAGGTTTTATTTTGATAAATGAAGATGATAAAGAAATTTTTTCTTTCGGTAAATACAAAGGTCGTACAGTAGAAGAAGTTTTTAAAGAAAACCCAGGCTATAATGCGTGGATACAAAATGCAGATTTTCCATTGTACACCAAAAAAGTATTAAGAGAAATAAAAAAAAGAATGTCTGCCTCTAAAAAAGGAATGACCGATGCCCAAAAGTTAGATGCTTTACAGCAAAAATTTAATTTGAGATAATTTTTGGCTTTTTTTTAAGTAAGATTAACTAATAGAACTATCTAACATATCTAAACAATGTTTACCGAATATAAAAACCTACCCAACCACTCAAGAGTTTGGATTTACCAAGCCAATAGACCATTTACAGAAAATGAAATAGAAATTATTACAGAAAAATCTATCCAATTTATAAATCATTGGACGCATCATGGAGATGATTTAAAAGGTTCTTTTACCATTAAATATAATCAGTTTTTGGTATTAGCCGTAGATGAGAGTTATAACAGTATTTCTGGATGTTCTATAGACTCTTCAACACGTTTTTTAAGAGAAATAGAAAATGAGTTTCAGGTAGATTTACTAGATAAAATGAATATCTCTTTTAAAAATGGGAGAAATATAAATATTGTAAAACTACCTCAATTTCAGCAATTTATAAAAGAGGGTAACGTTATTTTAGAAACTATTGTGTTTAACAATATGGTTACTACAAAAGAAGATTTTGAAACAAAATGGGAAGTACCTATAAACCAAAGTTGGCATAAACGTTTTTTTTAAATTACTTTACTTTTTTTATCTGAATATAAAAATTTTTATCCATAGAAAAAGAAGATATTTTATTTTCTATTTTTAAATTTTTCCATTCTTTACTAGGTCTAATCCACTGTATTTTTTTATCAATAAACACTTTTATAGGAATATTAAAACCATCAACAATATTGGTAAATCGGTAAAAAATAGTATTTTTAGAAATTCTATATTCTAATTTTGGAATTTTAATACTTCGTAAATATTGATTAAAAAAACCTATTAAACTTTGTCCTAATTGCTCACTCATATAATTTTCAATTTGCTGAGTAGTAACTGTTTGATGATAAAATTTTTGACTCATTCCTCGTAAAATTTGTCTAAATTTTTTATCATCATTTACTAACTGACGGTAGGTATGAATCATATTTGCACCTTTATAATACATATCTCCAGAACCACTTTTATTTACATTGTAAATACCAATAATTGGGCTTGTATTTCTAATTCTTTTTCTAGTTCCAATTACGTATTGATTTCCAGCATTTTTTCCAAAATGATAATTAAGATATAAAGTTTCACTATACGCTGTAAAACTTTCATGTATCCACATATCTGCAATATCTTTATAGGTTATATTGTTTGCAAACCACTCATGTCCAGACTCATGAATAATAATAAAATCAAATTTTAATCCCCAACCTGTACCACTTAAATCACGTCCTAAATAGCCATTTTTATAATGATTTCCATAAGTAACCGAACTTTGGTGCTCCATACCTAAATAAGGAACTTCAACTAATTTGTAACTATCTTCATAAAAAGGATATGCCCCAAACCAATACTCAAATGCTAATAACATTTTTTTTACTTGTTTAAATTGCTTTTTAGCCTTTTCTAAGTTGTAAGCAGGCACGTAGTAATTACAATCTAAATTTCCTTTTTCACCTTTAAAAATTTCAGAAAAATGAATGTATTTGCCAACAGTTATATTTACGCCGTAGTTGTTTATAGGATTAATAACTTTCCAAAAATAAGTAGCTGTTTCATTTTTGTTTCTAATAGTTTTTATCAATCTTCCATTAGAAATTGCCATTAAATGTTTAGGTGTGGTAACAATTATATCCATACCATTATCTGGCTCATCATACATATGATCTTTATTTGGCCACCAAACACTCGCACCAATTCCTTGGCAAGTTGTGGCTATAAAATCATTATTATTCTTGTCTTTTTTCCATGTAAAACCACCACTCCAAGGAGGGTTTTTACTTACCAAAGGATTCCCTTCATAAAACACTATAATTTCATAAATTTTATCTTTGTATTGTTTATTTTTTAGTTTGATAAAATAAGAATAACCATCTTTCTTAAAATCTAAAGGAATATTATTTTGAGTTATTTTGGTAATTTTTAAAGGATTTTGCAAGTCGATTTGTAGTGTTTGATAAGGTTCTAAAACTTTGTACCGAATGGTATTTTTACCGTTGATAAATTTTATCTTCGGATACACAGAAAGTTCTAATTTATAATGCTGTAAATCCCACCAAATACGTTCCTTGGTTATACTACCTCGTAAAGTATCTTGATGCGTAAAAAATTTCTTTTGTGCAAAAGAGAGGGAAGAAATAAGCATAAATAACAGTACTATTTTTTTCATAAAGATTGATTGATAAAGGATTTTAAAGGTATTTATTTCTATTAAAATAACAAGGCAATTTTTTGTTAAAATTTTGTATATTTCTAAAAAAAAAGAGAGAATGAAAGTAATCCTCCAAACTTCTCGTTTATATTTGAGAGAATTTCAAATAGACGATGCACAGTCTATGTTTAATTTAAATAATGATTTTGATGTTATAAAATATACAGGAAACAAACCCTTTAATTCTGTAGATGAAGCCAAAGATTTTTTATTAAATTATAATGATTATACTAAAAATAGTTTTGGTAGATGGGCAGTTATTGATAAAGAAACACACAAATTTTTAGGTTGGTGTGGATTAAAATTAAACGAAGAGGGTTTTGTAGATATTGGCTTTAGATTTTTTAAAAATAATTGGAACAAAGGATATGCCACCGAAGCTGCCAAAGCTTGTTTAGAATATGGATTTAAAAAGTTAGAAATCAAAGAAATTATTGGTAGAGCAGCCAAAGAGAATGTAGCTTCTATACGTGTTTTAGAAAAATTAGGGATGCATTATTTTAAAAGTGATAAATGTTATGGAATAAATGATGCAGTTTATTATAGGATTACCCCAGAATAATCTCTAACATCAACTCTTTTGTTAGTGTTCTACCATTTGCTATTTTTTTGATATTCTCAAAACTAAACACAAAATCACAATCTGTTTTATATTTAGAACATCCAAAGGCAGTTTTTCCTTTTAAAAGAGTACCTTTTTTACATTTTGGACAGAGAATTTTATCAGTTGTTTTTTTTAATAGGATAGCTTTTTTAGGTTCTAATTTTAGTTGAAAAATATTATTAAAACGAACTAAACCTTCTATTTTTCCTACATCAGTTTTAAACCCTTTTAAATTGGTGGTACTTCCTTTATCTAACAATCTGATAAGTTGATTTTCGGAAATTTTTTTTCCTAAAAATATAAATGGAATGGTAAAGTGACATCCGTTTTTATATTGATTACATCCAAAGGCAGTTTTTCCTTTTACTAACTGTCCTCTATTACATTTTGGACAGGTTTTACCTACTACCGTTTTTTTGTTTTTAGCTACTTTTTTTAACTTATTTT
>CAZZPG010000092.1:0-8122 GCA_964655975.1 uncultured Flavobacteriaceae bacterium | reverse complement strand
TCTAGCAACATAATTATTAACGAAGGCTGTGATTTTTTAGGCGATATTTTTTTGATAAATTTTCTTGCAGATTTTTCATTTTCTACAATATAAAAATCTACCTGCTCTATTACTTTTTTTACTGATAATGGCATTACTTCTAACGGTGCAGTATCTCCTAAAGTTGTAGGAATTAAATAGAGTTTTCCTGTCATTTTATATTTTTTTAGCAATTATCTCACATGCTTGTTCTAACATTTTGTACACATTTTCAAAACCTTGGTTTCCTCCATAATAGGGGTCAGGAACATTAGCATTTAAGTTAGGTTGTAATTCATTTAAAATCAGTTGTACTTTTTGTAAATCTTGTTCATTTTTTGCTAAAGAGATAATATTTTGATAATTGCTTTTATCCATCGCATAAATTACATCAAAAATATCAAAATCTTGTACACAAAATTGTCGTGCTCTTTGGTTAGAAATATCTATTTTATATTTTTTAGCTACTAAAATTGAGCGGCTATCTGGCTGTTCTCCTATATGATATGCTGCTGTACCTGCAGAATCTACTAAATTTTTTTCTGAGTCTAATTTAGATTGTAAAATACCATGTGCTAAGGGAGATCTACAAATGTTTCCCAAACAAACCATTAGTATTTTTTTCATATCAAAAAAAATTAGAAAGTAAGTTTTTTTCTTAAATCTTCTACATATTTTTTAAACTGCTTATCAGTTTCCATCAAATTATCAACCGTTTTACATGCGTGTAAAACAGTTGCATGATTTTTTTGACCAATTTGATTCCCAATACTTGCCAGTGATGTTTTTGTTAATCGCTTGGCAAAAAACATAGCCAAATGGCGTGCTTGTACAATATGCCGTTTACGTGTTTTTGATTGTAAGGTAGATACATCCATATTAAAATACTTAGATACTTCTTTTTGTATATAATCTATAGATACTTCTTTTTTTGTGTTTTTGGTAAACTTATCTACAATTTGTCTTGCTAATTCTAATGAGAATTCTCTTCGGTTAAAAGAGGCTTGAGCAATCATAGAAATAAGAACTCCTTCTAGTTCTCTAACATTAGATTTAATATTTTTAGCAATGTATTCAACAATCTCTTCTGGCATTTCTACACCATCTCTAAATAATTTATTTTGAAGGATAGAAATTCTTGTTTCATAATCTGGTGCTTGTAATTCTGCAGACAACCCCCATTTAAAACGTGATAGCAACCGTTGCTCAATATCTTGCATATCTACGGGTGCTTTGTCTGAAGTTAAAACAACTTGCTTACCGTTTTGATGTAAATGATTAAAAATATGAAAAAATACATCTTGTGTTCCTTTTTTTCCTGATAAAAATTGTACATCATCAATCAATAAAACATCTATCATTTGATAAAAATGAATAAAATCATTTCTAGTATTTGATTTTACAGAATCTATAAATTGTTGTGTGAATTTTTCTGATGAAATATATAAAACTGTTTTATCTGGATATTTATCTTTAATTTCCACACCAATGGCGTGAACTAAATGTGTTTTTCCAAGCCCAGCTCCTCCATAAATTAATAATGGATTAAAAGACGTGCCTCCTGGTTTATTAGCTACTGCCATACCTGCAGAACGTGCCAATCGGTTAGAATCTCCTTCAATAAAATTATCAAAATTATAATTTGCATTTAATTGTGACTCTATTTTTACTTTCTGCAATCCTGGAATTACAAAAGGGTTTCTTAATTCTCTCCTATTTGCTTCTAAAGAAATGGCTACTTTTTGTGGCTTTAATGGATTTCTATTGGCACTAGGTATTTTTACAATTTGTGGTCTATTGCTAGAATACGTATTTTCCATACGTACATCATAAATTAATTTTGCGTCTTTACCTAATTCTCTAACCAATGATACTCTTAACAACTTAATATAGTGCTCTTCTAACCATTCATAAAAAAATTTACTTGGCACTTGAATTGTTAATGCTTCACCTGAAAGTTTTACTGGTTTGATAGGTTCAAACCAAGTTTTATACGCCTGTGGCTTTATGTTGTCTTTTATAAAAGACAAACACTCATTCCAAACCGAAGAAGCAGTTTTAGTCATTATTTAATACGGGAATATCGGTGTTATTTATTAGTTGAAATACTCATTTATTTTCTTTTCCTTAGACTTTACAAAAGTGTGAATAAAATTTAGTATAAAAAAATGATTTGGCTATTGATTATTAACTTTTTTTTTCGTAAACTCACACGCATTTTAAGTAAAAAAACATGGTAAAATATCATTCTTCTTCATTTAGAGTACGTTATGCTGAAACTGACCAAATGGGTGTAGTTTATCATGGTAATTACGCACAATATTTTGAGTTGGGGCGAACAGAGTGGTTACGCTCTATAGGAATTACGTATAAAAATATGGAAAAAACTGGAATTATAATGCCTGTTATTTCTTTATCTTCTCAATTTAAACATTCTGCTTTTTATGATGAAATTTTAACAGTTAAAACTATTCTTAAAAAAGCACCCTCTGTAAGGATAGAATTTGATTTTGAAATTACTAACAGTAAAGAAGAAATAATTACTCTTGGAAATGTAGTTTTGGCTTTTATTAACTCAAAAACAATGAAACCTATAAGATGCCCAAATTATTTATTAGAAAAACTAACTGTCTAATTTTTTAATAGATATTTTATAAAGGTTTGTAAAAGTTGTAAAAATAAAGACTGCTTCTTTTTCTCTTACAGAAATTACATATTTACAATCTAATGCTAAATCTTTTTTTATAATTTTTAGACGCTTCTCTTTAATAATTCGCATCACTTTATTCATCATATCATACCCAAAAGATAACTGATACTGAATATTAATTGTTTTTTCTACAATTTCTGATGCTTCTAATACTAATTGAGCAGATGTTTTATAGGCATTAATTAATCCTCCAATACCTAATTTTGTTCCTCCAAAATATCGAACAGAAATGATTAAAATATTGGTTAGATTAAAAGATTGTATTTGTCCATAAATAGGCATTCCTGCAGAGTTACTAGGCTCTCCATCATCATTAGCTCTAAATTTTGGATTTTCTATACCTATTTTCCATGCGTAACAAAAATGGCGAGCAGCATGATGCTTCTTTTTTAAGATTTTTAAAGCCTCTTTAACATCATCTTCCTTTTTTATTGGAAAAGAATACCCAAAAAATTTACTATTTCTATCTTTAAATAATGTTTCTTCAGAAGGTTTTTCTATGGTTTTGTATGCATCATTTTCCATTATGCCGAAACTACTAATAAAATACTAATTATAGCCAATATAATACCCATCCAATTTTTTTTAATCAATTTTTCTTTAAAGAAAACCAACGCAAAAAGGGTAGTGAAAATTACAATTGCTACATTATTAATAGTAAATAACGTAGAGCTTTCCATCCCCTTAGTCTGTAATGCTTTTAGTAAAAAGGCCATAGAATAGTAGTTTATTATTCCTAAAACTACACCTCCAATAATACTTTTAAACTGAAAAGTTACCGTTTTAGATAGGAGTTTAATGAGTAAAAAAACAAAACCAGTTATAAATGCAGTACCAAAAATGGTGGCTAAAAAAATAGGAACTGCTTCTTTTGAAACATAATTTTTTTCTACAAACTTTAACGATGTATCAATAGTTCCTGATCCTAAAAATAATAATAAAGGAAAAAGTAGATCTTTAAATTTTACAGGTGTTTTATCACTTTTTGCAGATGATAAATACACGGCTATTAATGCTAATAAAATTCCTGTTATTTTTACAAAACCAACACTTTCATTGTACACAATAATTCCGAAAACTATAGGAATTACTACAGACATTTTACCAGCAACTGAGGCTACCGATAGACCATTTTTTTGTGCAGTTAATGCCATTACAAAAAAGATACTAATAAACAGAAAACCTAAAAATAATGCTCCATAAAACCATGGTTGATCTGAAATTTTAGTTATTTCTATAGACACATTAGAAGTATAGAAACCTACTAAAAAAGCAATTACATAATTTATTACAATAGCTTGTAAAGTGTCTATCTTATAGAGGTCTAATAGTTTAAAAACAACAAACAATCCACTTGAAAATAAAACACTCAATACTAAGTACACCATCTGATTTTTTTTACTAAATAAACAGCATCTTCTTTTTGTGGAAGAAAACACCAAACTTTCAATCCTAATTTTTTAAAAATTGTAATTTTTTTCAAAAAATCTAATAAAATAGTGTTCCACTCATTTATTAAATCTTCTTTTTAATAGTAAACCTCTAATAAGGGTAATCAACAAATTTAATCAGTAGAGATAAATTTTTGTTTGTATTGATAATGTATCTCTATTATCTCATCAAAAATTTGAGTAATTCTTAATTTTCTTATTTCTATATAGATAGTTCACTTATCTAAATTGATAAAAATATCTCCAAAATCAAAAATGATATTTTTAATCATTGGTAATTATTTTTAACACATCATTTTTGATGTTTTTTGTTACTATTTCTTTCTTTTTCTTTAAAACAGGGGCTTCTACTCCACTTTCAAACAAGATATCTCCAATAAAAATTCTGGCTTCATCCCACAAATTTTCATTAATAAATGTTTGCAATGTTTGTGCTCCTCCTTCAATAATAACTGATTGTATTTCATATTTATATAATACATCAACAATTTGTTTGGCAATATTTTTAGAAAAATCAATAGACTCAAAAGTAGTGTTTTTAAATCTTTTTTCTTTTTTCTTTTTTCTTTTTTCTACAATAACAATGGTTGGCACACTTCCATCAAAAATATTCGCATTTTTAGGAATTCGTAAACTTCTGTCTAATACTATTCTAATGGGATTTTTACCAGACCAACTTCGTACATTTAACTTCGGATTATCTGTAATAACGGTATTAGTTCCTACTAAAATTGCGTGCTCTTCACTACGCCATTTATGTACTAATTGCTGTGAAAATCTATTGCTTATCCAAATAGGCCCCTCTTCTCCTTTTGGGGAAAGATTAAAGTGGGGGCTTATAAAACCATCCTTTGTTTCTGCCCATTTTAAAATAATATAAGGGCGTTTTTTATTTTGAACTGTAAAAAATCGTTTATGATGTTCGTTGCATTTATCCTCTAAAACACCAACAGTTACATTGCACCCCTCTTTTTTAAGATGTTCTATCCCTTTACTTGCCACCAAACTATTAGTATCCACACAACCAATTACTACATTTTTAAGTTGATGTTTAGCTATTAAATCTGCACAAGGTGGTGTTTTACCAAAATGTGCACAGGGCTCTAAAGTTACATAAATAGTTGCTTCCTTTAAAATTGATGTATTTTTCACAGAATTTATTGCATTTACTTCTGCATGATTACTGCCGTAAGGTGATGTATATCCTTCTCCAATAATTGTATCATCTAAAACAATTACTGCACCAACAGATGGGTTTGGATGTGTGCTTCCAATTCCGTTTTTTGCAATTTGCAAACATCGTTGCATATATTTTTGATGATTCATGTAAAAATTAAAGTTTTATTTCTTCAATTTTATCAATAGGATATACTTTAGAAACTCCTAAAATTTTATATCTCAATTTCCCTTTAAACTGTACTTTTATAGATTTGTTTATAATTGAATTAAGTAACCCACCAATAATACCATTTTTATTGTTTTTAAAAATTTGTTTTGTAGGAATTTCTATTACTAACGGAATTGCAAATTCTTTTTTTGCAGGCACTTTAAATTCTTTTGATGATACTTGGGCAACCTCTGTTTTATTAATAATTATTTTTATAGCATCAGTAACTATCTTACCCCCAATACTATTAGGATTCTTAAAAAAAGCATCTGCACATAACACAATTAGTTTTGTATTTGATTTTATCACTTTTACATTATCTATTTTTATAAAAATAGGGGGTTTATTTACAGTACAACTGTTTATTAATAAAGCAAAAGCTAAAAAATAAAAAAAAATTTTCATCTGTAATTATTTAAAAAATTTGGTAACTTGCTCCTGCAAAAATAGTAATTCCTAATGACATCAAAGGGTTTTATAATCAGAGAAAATAATTAAAATGACTTTAAAAGACTTTAAAAATCAATTTTCTTTATTATTAATAGAGGTGTATCCACAAACAGAAATTGATTCATTTTTCTTTATTTTGTTAGAAGAATTCCTTAATTTTAAAAGAATTGATTTTATTCTAAAACCTGATTTTATAATTCCTTTAAATCTGTTTATTGTTTTAAAAAAGATAACAAAACAATTACAACAAGAAAAACCAATACAATATATTTTAGGAAAAACTGAGTTTTATGGATTGCCTTTTTTGGTTGATAAAAATACTTTAATTCCAAGACCAGAAACGGAAGAATTGGTTGAGTGGATTATCCTTGAGATAAAAGATAAAAAAGCATCTATTTTAGATATTGGCACAGGAACAGGATGCATTTCTATTTCTTTGGCAAAAAATTTATGCAATACACATATTTATGCTATTGATATTTCTATAAAAGCACTTAAAATTGCTAAAAAGAATGCACTATTAAACAACGTAAATATTTCTTTTTTTGAGAGAGATATTTTAACGATAGATTCATTAAATTTTAGTAATAATCCTACGATAAAATTTGATATTATTGTTTCAAATCCACCATATATTAGAGAGTTAGAAAAATTAGAAATGAATAATAATGTATTAAAAAATGAGCCTCATTTGGCATTGTTTGTTTCTAATGATAATCCTTTAATTTTTTATCAGAAAATTGCAGATTTGGCTAAAAATAATCTTGCTAAAAACGGATGGTTATTTTTTGAAATTAATCAATATTTTGGTAAAGAAACCGTAAAAATGTTAGCAGAAAAAGGGTTTATTAATATAGAACTAAAAAAAGATATCTTTGGAAATGATAGAATGATTAAAGCAAAGATACAATGGTAAAAGTACTAATTCTATAGTAATCTATAAAAACAAGAAAGACCTACAACCTCTTGTAAGTCTTTTTTACTCTTGCTCCTCCTCTAGGGCTCGAACCTAGGACCCTCTGATTAACAGTCAGATGCTCTAACCAACTGAGCTAAGGAGGAGTTTGCATTTAGCATGCCTCCCTTTCGGTAAGCGGATGCAAATATATATAAAAAAAGTTTTTTTACAAGTCAAAAAAAAGTTTTTTTATATATTATTCCAATACATTGGGTTTGTATCTTTTGACAGTTGTTTCCAATAGTTTGGTGTAACGGCATGTTTACCGTCTAAAGATTTTAGTTTACGTTCAAAAACCCAAATAGTAGGATTAAATGTCATATCGGTTACTCCTAAATTGAATAATAAAGGATCTTCTTCTGTTTTTCTTTTTAATTCTTCAAAAATAATTTCAAAACCATTAAATTCTAGTAACTCTTTTAAAAAATATAAACGAGATTTCTCTATTTTCTTTTCTATAAAAGTTACTCTAATTTCTCCAATAGATCCAAAAGCGTGTTTTCCTGCTAATTCCATAATTATTGTAAGCCCATCCTAACTTTCCCAAAGGGAAAATACTTTAAGCTATATGTTTTATTTTGATTATTTATCTCAATTTTTTCTTTTATTTTCTAACCTATTTTTCAGTGTCTTTCCTTATTGGAAAGGTGAAAGATAGGCTTTTATCTAAATACAAAATTACTAATATCATTTATATATTCATATATAGGACTATATAATCCAATAATAAAAATTCCTAGCACTGCAATAACTAATCCTGTTTTAACAGCAATTGAGTTTTTATAAAATGGTATAGCATCTTCACTTTTTCGTAAAAACATCGCTCTAACGACCAATAAATAGTAGTAAAGAGAGATGGTTACATTAATTACAGCAATGAATACCAATAAATAATATCCTTTACTTGCAGCGGCCGTAAACAAGAAAAATTTACCAAAAAATCCTGCTACTGGAGGTATTCCTGCTAACGAGAATAATGCCATTAACATCACCAAACTTAATTTTGGATTGGTTCTGTATAAGCCATCATAATCGTCTATATTTTCTTTTCCTGTTTTTAAGGAAATGGATTGTACTACACCAAAGGCAGCCAAATTAGAAAAGATATAAATTGCTGCAAAATACACTACGGTTGTAACTCCTAATGC
>CAZZPG010000091.1:0-8151 GCA_964655975.1 uncultured Flavobacteriaceae bacterium | reverse complement strand
AAGAAATTTAATCAATCTAAAAATGTTTTTTTTAAAGGTGAAAAAGGAGAACAACAAGATAATTTAAAAAGAAAAATAGCACTAATTGAGTTAGCAGAATCTTTAAAAGATAGTGAAGATTGGGAAATGGCTACAAATGTAATGAAGAAAGTACAAGCAGATTGGAAAAAAATTGGTCATGTACCTCGTAAATTTTCTGATGATATTTGGAAACGTTTTAAAGCTGCTTGTAACCATTATTTTGATAGACTACACGAAAATAAAAATAACGTTAATAAAGAACAACAAGAAATAATAGATGCTAAAAAAGAATTCTTAGAGTCTTTAAAACTAGAAAAAAACTCTACATTAAATAGTATTAAAGAAATTATTTCTAAATGGAAAGAATTAGGAAAAGTGCCAAGAAATTTACGCCATTTAGAGAGTAAATTTAACAAGCAGATAGACAAAATGTTAGAGCAATTATCTTTAAGTAAAGAAGAAATAGTAATGTTAAAATTTAAAAATGTTATTGATGCAACTTTGGCTCAAAATGATTACAGAAAGCTAGATTATGAACAAGTATTTTTGCGTAAAAAAATTGACGAAACAGTGAGAGAAATGCAACAGTTAGAAAATAATTTAAGTTTTATTTCTAATGCAACAGAAGATAATCCGCTTGTTAAAAATGTTAGAAAACAAATTAATACTTTTAAACAAAATTTAGATATCTGGCAAATAAAATTGAATTATTTAAAGAAACTAGATTATTAATAAAAAAACCACAACAATTAAGTTGTGGCTTTTCTATATTCTTATATCTAAAAGTATTGACTCTTAAAATTTACCCATTTAACATTACAGGCATAACAAGCATTGTTACTTGTTCGCCTTCTTCTATACCATCAATAGGAGTTAAGATTCCTGCTCGGTTTGGTAAAGACATTTCAATCAAGACATCATTGGCAGTTAAATTACTTAACATTTCGCTTAAAAAACGAGAGTTAAAGCCAATTTGCATATCATCACCTTGATAATCACAGCTTAAACGTTCATCTGCTTTGTTAGCATAGTCTAAATCTTCAGCAGAAATATTTAATTCAGTTCCTGCCATCTTTAAACGAATTTGATGAGTAGTTTTACTAGAAAAAATAGATACACGTTTTACTGAATTTAAAAAAGAAGCTCTATCTACCGTTAATTTATTTGGATTTTCTTTTGGTATTACTGCCTCATAGTTAGGGTACTTCCCATCAATTAATCTACAAACTAACACTATATTATCAAATGTAAATTTAGCATTTGTATTATTATATTCAATAGTTACAGAAGTATCTATATTTGATAAAATTCCTTTCAACAGATTTAAAGGTTTTTTAGGCATAATAAACTCAGCAGTTTGGTCTGCAGTAACATCAGTCCTAGAATATTTTACCAATTTATGAGCATCAGTAGCAACAAAAGTTAAACTCTCAGAACTAAATTGAAAAAAAACACCACTCATTACAGGACGTAAATCATCATTGCCAGTAGCAAAAATAGTTTTAGAAATTGCTGTTGATAAAATATTAGCAGGAATAACTGTTTTACTAGGAGTAGGTAAAGCAACTGCTTTTGGAAATTCTTCACCACTAAAAAAAGCCATATCATATTTTCCTTGATCAGAACTAATCTCAATAGTCCCTTCTCCTTCTGTTTTAAAAATGAGGGGCTGATTAGGAAACGTTTTTAATGTATCTAATAATAAACGAGAGTTTATAGCTAAGGAGCCAGTACTGTTACTCTCTACTTCTATAACAGAACTCATTGTAGTTTCTAAATCTGATGCAGAAATTTTTAATTGATTTTTAGATAAATCAAATAAAAAGTTATCTAAAATAGGTAATGTGTTGTTGTTATTTATAACACCGCCTAAAATTTGTAACTGTTTTAATAATGGTGAACTTGATACAATAAATTTCATTTTTTTTTGTCTAAAAATTGAAAGACAAACTTACATCTTTTTTTTGAGTTTTAAAATAGTAAATACAAGCAATTTTTTAAACCAAAGATAAATGTTTTATAGATTTTTGATTGATATTAAAAATTATATTTTTGAGTTTATCAGAGCTTTTGCAATAGTTTTTTACTGTACAGATGTAATGGGTATTAATGAAATTATTGGAGGTGCATTTATATTTTTGCTTTATTTCTACAAGTATTAATGGAGTAACATTGCCTAATATAGCTATTTGTAGAGCTTTTATTTAGAATTACTTTAGCCTATTTTAATGTTGTATAGGTAGTAAAGAAATTGGTAATATGTTTAGAATTTCCATTAGTGGTGTACTCTTGTTAGAAGCAATACGGATTTAGTAACAATAATTTTTATGAGCCCTGCATGTTCTATTGTTCTTTCAAAATTTTTATACATAAGAACATTTATAGTTATATTTATTATCACCAATTTATTGGTATAATTTTGACTGTAATTACAATTGGAAAGAAAAAAATGTTAAAAGTAATCCTAAAAAAAAGCACTGTAAATTTTCTACAGTGCTTTTTTTATTTAAAAGAATAAATTGGTTATCCTCTTTTTTCTTTAATTCTTGCTTTTTTACCTGTAAGACCTCTAAAGTAAAAAATTCTTGCTCTACGCACAATACCTTTTTTATTAATTTCAATTTTTTGAATAGCAGGCATATTTACAGGAAAAATACGTTCTACACCTACGGTACTAGACATTTTTCTGATAGTAAATGTTTCTGATGCTCCTGCTCCTCTACGTTGTATAACAACTCCTTTAAAAAACTGAGTTCTTGTTTTACTTCCTTCTTTTATTTCATAAAAAACGGTAATAGTATCTCCAGCTTTAAATGCGGGTAGTTCATTTTTTGTTACAAACTCGTCTTGTACAAATTTAATTAATGCTTCCATAGTTATTTTTTATGGTTTTTCAATTACCAACTTTCACGATTCTCGTCAGAGGTTAATTTTGAGTGTGCAAATTTAATCTTTTTTTTAGAAAATCAAAATATTTTTTAGTTTTAATCCGAGGAAAAATTATACTTATTAGCCAGCCACAAATTCACTAATTTATATCTATTTTATTAAGAAAATAAACTCAAATTTCTAAAAATTCTTTAAATTTTTAATTTGTGTGATTCATATTGCTATACTTTTCAATATAATTAGTGAATTTGCAGCAAAAAAACAAAAGTATGAGTTGCTCTGAGTTTTAAAAGGAGGGGATTTACTTGTTTTAAAGGTTATGGATGTACTAATTTTACTCAACAATTTCCTATAATTTTTTGTCAGTCAATTTTTATCATTTAAAAATACTCATGTTTTTGTTATAGATTGGGCTTTCTATTTCTAAAAAATCTAAAACACTATGAAATATATTATGTTGTGATAGTGTTTTGCTATTTCTAAGTTGTTTTGAATCATCAGATACCCATACAATAAAAGGGATGTCCAATTGCTCTTTAGGAGCTATGCTTGCAGGGATTCCATGCATATATAAGTTTTTTTCTCCTAAAGATTCACCATGGTCAGAGATGTAAATCATAGAGGAGTTATACTTATCTAATTGTTTTAATTCTTCAATTAAGGTGGCTAGAATATAATCGGTATAAATAATAGTGTTATCATATGCATTTATTAATTCTTCTTGGGTGCAATTTGCCAATTCAACACTTTTACATACAGGAGTAAATTTATTAAATTGTTTTGGATATTTTTTATAATAAGTTGGTCCGTGACTAGTACTTGTATGTAAAACAACTAATATTTTATTTTTTTTACTTTTTAAAATCTGCTCTCTTAAACCACTAAGTAATACTTCATCATAGTTATAATTTTCTCCTTTGTATAATTTTTCTAAATCATTTTTATTTTGATAATTTTCTATTTTAACCGTGGGTTCTCCCCAATTTGTTGTTCGCCAAATAACTTCAACATCATTTCTAAATAAATAATTCGGTAAAATTTCAAATAATTTATTTGTTTTCTTATATTCTAAAATACACTTAACTCCAGCAGTAGTATAAGTAGCACATGACTCTGCTTTATAGTGATAAACATTTTTTATTTTTGAAAGTAGTGGATTTGTGTTTTTTTCATAACCATATAAAGAAAAATTATTACTTCTTGCAGACTCGCCAATTACAAGAACAACAAGAGATTTTTTATTATTTTTAATAGTTGCGTTTGGCAATAAAATTTGTTTTTTATTTTGCTGATTTTTATGGAGAAAATATATGTTGGTATTAACAATATACGACCATGGCATTACCAAGCCTCCTAGAGTTTTAGAATTTTTATCAATCCATAACCAATTTGAAGAGTTTACATAAGCGAGAGCTAATATAAAAACTAAAGTTAAGGACACATGCATTAAAATTTTTTTCAGGGTTACATTTATATATTTAATCTTAAAAATAAAAAGACTTGGTAAAACACCTAATACTATTACATAAAAAAATAAACTTAAGGATAAAAAGCTGCTAGACTCTTCAAACCTAGTATTTAGAATGTTACCAATCATTGTTTTGTCTATAATAACACCGTAAGTATTTATAAAGTAGACAGCAATAGCGTTAATATTAAAAAGAAGTACTAGTATCCATTTACCTAATAAACGAAATAAATACAACACTATATAAAAAATTAGAGCGTTTAAAAATAGTAACATAATTGTTAAACTTACAATGAGAAAAAAACCATTTATACTTGTAGCCTCTAAGTTGTTATAAACAAATTTATAAAAAGGAAACTGATATAAAATCAAATTAATAAAACTAATTATTAATACGTAATAACTTAATTTAATTTTTTTTGACATAAGAATTTATTATTAAATACAGAGTTACAATTAAAGTAAGTAATGAAAAATAAAAAATTATTAAATTAGTATTTAATAATTTTTTAATTATCAACAAAGTACATGTTACTAATAGCAATATAAGAATAGGATAATATTTTTTATTTTTAATCCAACGTAACCATTTAATTTTATTATTCATTACAATACCTATAATTGCTACTGTATAACCAATAATACTACCAATAATAACATCAAATGGGTAGTGAGCTCCAACTCCAACTCTTGAAAATGCAACAACCAAACCTATTGTAAACATAAAAAATAACCAAAATATTCTATTGATATTTTTCTTTGGCATAAAGGCAAATGAAAGTAAAGTTATAACAAGAAAAGTGGCTATAGAATGCCCAGAGGGTAGTGATGTATCCCCCGAAAGGGTTCTCCCTATAATTACAAAACTATCATTATCAAATATTGCTGCTGGTCTTGGTACAGAGAATATTTTTTTTAATGAAGCTGATACTATTAATGATAGTGTTGCAGATGTAAAAAATGCTTCAAAAAATTTGGGTGCATATAGGGTTAAAATACTTAGTAATGAAAAAGATATCAGTATATCACCTAATTGAGTAAAGTTAAGCTGTAAATTTGGATATTCAGATAATTTACCGTTAAGATAGAAAAATAAATCTTTTTGTGAAGAAATATATTGATTAATGAAGTTATCTCCCTCACTAACAAAAAGAAAATAAAAGAAAAATAATAATAAGAAAAATAAAGAAGGAATTGAGAACCATAATTTTACATTTATAAAATTAGTAGTCATTTTGCTATTTAACTTTTTAATTATTAACACAGATGTTTTTTTTGCTTAAACTTTTGTTTGGGAATATTTTCTTACGCTACAAATTGTCATCGCAAGTATAATATTTGTCTATTATTTCTGTCAAGTTCTAAAATACAATTACAGATTAATACTCATTTTTTTATTAATTTAGTTGTACCATTTTTGTTTTTTTTGTAATTGATAATCTTTTTTTCTTATTGTAACAAGGAATTACTATCACTAACTCAAAAGATATTGTGCTGTTATTCATTTAGTAAATCTGGTCTTATTTGTTGGGTTCTTTGGTAGGCTTGTTTGCTCCTCCAGTCATCAATTTTTGGAAAATTACCAGATAATAATATGTCAGGAACTTTCATTCCATCATATTCTGCAGGTCTTGTATATACTGGGGGAGATAGTAAATTGTCTTGAAAAGAATCGGTTAAGGCAGAGGTTTCATCACCTAAGACACCAGGTATTAATCTAATAATAGCATCACATAAAATAGCTGCAGCTAGCTCACCACCTGTTAAAACATAATCTCCAATAGAAATTTCTTTAGTAATAAATTTATCACGTATACGTTGGTCTACTCCTTTGTAATGCCCAGTTAAAATAAGTATATTTTTTTTGAGTGATAAAGTATTTGCCGTAGTTTGATTGAGTATTTTTGCATCTGGGGTCATATAAATAATTTCATCATAATTACGTTCTGATTGTAATTTACTAATACATTTATCAATCGGTTCAATCATTAAAACCATACCGGCACCACCACCAAATTGAGGGGCATCAATTTTTTTATAATTTCCCAAACCATAATCATGTAAATTATGAAAATATAGAGATGCTAGTTCTTTATTAATAGCACGTTTTATCATAGAATGCTCAAAAGGGCTTTTTAATAAATCTGGATTTACAGTAATAATATCTATTCTCATTTTGCAAAGGTACTTTTTTTTAAAAAGTGACTAAAGAATCTGCTAACTTAATTTTTTTTTGTACTAAAAAGTTATAATTATTTTTATAAATTGCATCGTTCAAAAAAAAAAGTAAAATTATGCGTAAAATAGTTTTTAGTTTAGGATTTGTATTTGTGTCATTAGTTGGGTTTTCTCAAAAACATCAATTTACTGATGTTGTAAATTTAGAATGCTCATCGGTAAAAAGTCAAGGAAGAACAGGTACTTGTTGGAGTTTTTCAACATCGTCTTTTTTAGAGAGTGAAATAAAACGAATTTCTGGTAAAGATATTGATGTTTCTGAAATGTACACGGTAAGAAATACATACCCAAAGAAAGCATGGAATTATGTGATGAGGCAAGGTAAAGCACAGTTTAGCGAAGGGGGGTTAGCACATGATGTAATAAACTCTGTTGCTGGTTTTGGTTTGGTGCCAGAGAGTTCTTTTTCTGGATTAAAAACGGGAATTTTTAGACACAATCACGCAGAAATGGTGGCAGTTTTAAAAGGAATGTTAGATGTGTATATTAAAAATCCAGCTAGAAAATTAAGTTCACGTTGGAAGAAAGTAATAAATGCAGTTTTAGATATTTATTTAGGAGAAAATATAACTAATTTTACTTTTGAAGGAAAAAATTATACGCCTAAATCATTTCAAAAAATGTTAGGGATTAAAACAGAAAATTATGTAACCATTACTTCTTTTACCCATCAACCATATTATACAAAATTCATATTAAACATTCCAGATAATTTTTCTAACGGAAGCATGTATAACGTAACTTTAGATAAATTTGAACAGGTAATTATTGAAGCACTAAAAAAAGGATTTACAGTGGCGTTAGATGTAGACGTTTCAGAAAAAGGATTTTCTTCAAAAAAAGGAGTTGCTACCACAAATAAAAAACAAATTACATCAAAATATAGGCAACAAGAATTTGAAAATTACACCACCACAGATGACCACTTAATGCATATTATAGGTTTAGCTAAAGACCAAAAAGGAGGGCTTTACTTTAAAACAAAAAACTCTTGGGGAAGTAAGGGGAAGCGAATTGCTTACGGTGGTTTTGTGTATATAAGTAGCTCTTATATTAGATTAAAAGCTATTTCTGTTATGGTACATAAAGATGCATTATCTAAAAAATTAAAAACTACATTGAAAATGTAAATTTTTATACCTTTTTTACCTATTAAAAATAATAACTAGTATGAGAATTATTGTTTTATCAGTAAACGAAAATATATATTCTACCCAAAGAATTGTAGAAGAAGCTAAAGCTTTAAAGCATGAAGTGAGAGTGGTGAACCATACAAAATGTTCAGTTTTTTTAGGAAAAGGAAAAGCTGAAATTTTATTTAAAGGAAAAAACATTATAGACTCAGCAGACGTTATTATTCCAAGGATAGGGGCATCAGTTAGTAGGCATGGAGCCGCAGTGGTTAAAGAGTTTGAAATGAATGGAGTGTACAGCACGGCACGTTCTTTAGGCATTATACGTGCTCAAAATAAAGTAAGAACACTACAAATTATGCACTTATAAAATGTACCTATCCCTAATACAGTATTTGCCAA
>CAZZPG010000090.1:0-8185 GCA_964655975.1 uncultured Flavobacteriaceae bacterium | reverse complement strand
TTGGGTAGTGTAATTTGGAATAATTATATGCTGTAAATTAATCAAAACCTTTTATATTTTAGAAAATACTGCTTTTAAATCTGCTTTTAAATCTTCAATATCTTCTAAACCAACAGATAATCTAATTAAATCTTGCGTAACACCAGCACTTACTTGTTGCTCCTCATTTAATTGTTGATGAGTAGTACTTGCTGGATGAATTATTAGTGATTTTGTATCACCAAAATTTGCTACCAATGAGAATAATTTACTGTTATCTGCTACAATTTTTGCTGCTTGATATCCTCCTTTTACACCAAAAGTTACTATACCACTTTGCCCTTTAGGCAAATATTTTTTAGCCAAAGAATTGTATTTATTACTTTTTAACCCTGGGTAGTTTACCCATTTTACTTCTTCCTGTTTTTCTAACCATTGAGCTAAAGCCAATGCGTTTTCTGAATGTTTTTGTATTCTAATAGTTAAGGTTTCTAATCCTTGTATAATATAAAAAGCATTTGTTGGGCTTAAAGCACCTCCAAAATCACGTAGCCCCTCTAAAATTAACTTAAATGTATAGGATACTGCTCCTAAAGTTTCATAATATTTTAATCCGTGATATCCTGCTGATGGTTCTGTAAATTCAGGAAATTTACCATTTGCCCAATTAAAATTACCTGCATCTATAATAGCCCCTCCTAAAGAAGTTCCTTGACCATCAATATATTTAGTTAGAGAGTGAATAACAATGTTAGCTCCATACTTTATAGGATTTAATAAAGCAGGTGTTGCCACAGTATTATCAACAATAAATGGCACTTTGTTTTTTTTTGCATATTTAGAAATAGATTCTAAATCTAACACATCTAATTTTGGGTTTCCTAATGATTCTACAAAAAAAGCCCTAGTATTATTTTTCACAGCTCTATCAAAATTTTTAGAATCAGAAGTATCAACAAATGTTGTTGTAATTCCTAACCTAGGTAAAGTTACATTTAACAAATTGTAAGTTCCACCATACAAACTACTTGATGCCACAATATGGTCTCCTGTTTTTAATAAAGTTAATAATCCAGTAGCAATTGCAGAGGTTCCTGACGCAAAAACTACAGCTCCAACACCTCCCTCAATGGCAGCTAATCTATCTTGTAAGATTTGATTTGTTGGATTATTCAATCGAGTGTAAATAAATCCTAATTCTTTTAATGAAAAAAGATTTGCTGCATGATCTGAATCATTAAATATATACGAACTTGTTTGATAAATAGGAACTGTTCTAGTTCCTCCATTTTGTTGGACATTATGTCCTGTGTGCAACGCTTTGGTTGCTAATTTTTGTGTACTCATTTTTCTAATTTTTTGAGTTAATAAATAATGATTAAAACAAAAAGTCAAAATTCGCTTAAAAAAGCGTACTCCATAGAAAAATGTTAATAAGAATATACTAGAAATTACAGATTAGTAACTTCTTCTAGTTATCTATCTAATCATCGATAAATGAATCGAATTTTTTAGTAGAATGTAGCACCTTCTTAGTAAGTCTAAGGGTTGCTAAGGCTTCATCGGGTCTAATCCCTCTACCTTTCTTGATAACATTTCAATTAAGTTTTGAACTTTATGAGTGCGAATATTCAGTAATAAAAATTTAAAATCCAAATTTTTAGTAATTTTTTTTTTAATACTGATTTTATCAGTACCTTTGTAACCTATTTTTTGAGGAAAAATTTGGACTGATTGCAACCTCATTGAACATACGTTCTAAACAAAATGCTAAAGCAGTAATTTCTACTTCTTTAGTTTACAGTTGCACCTCTTTTTCTTCAATTTCATTTTATAATAAAGAAAAATTATGTCATACTTTTTTACTTCTGAATCCGTTTCAGAAGGGCATCCAGATAAAGTAGCAGATCAAATTTCTGATGCTCTAATAGATAACTTTTTAGCTTTTGATGTAAACTCAAAAGTAGCTTGTGAAACTTTGGTTACTACGGGACAAGTTGTTTTGGCTGGCGAAGTAAAATCAAGCACCTATTTAGATGTACAAAAAATAGCAAGAGATGTTATAAATAAAATTGGCTATACTAAAAGTGAATATATGTTTGATGGAAATTCTTGTGGTGTTTTTTCTGCAATTCATGAACAATCAGAAGATATTAACCGTGGGGTTGATAGGGGTCATAATCAAGAACAAGGTGCTGGAGACCAGGGAATTATGTTTGGATATGCCACCAATGAAACCGAAAATTACATGCCTTTAGCATTAGATTTAAGTCATTTAATTTTGGTTGAATTAGCCGCTTTACGTAGAGGAAACAAAGAGATAACATATTTACGCCCTGATGCAAAAAGCCAAGTAACTATTGAATATTCTGATAATAACATCCCTCAAAAAATTGAAGCCATTGTTGTTTCTACCCAACATGATGATTTTGCCGAAGACAAAATAATGTTGGCAAAAATCAGAAAAGATATTATTACTATTTTAATTCCTCGTGTAAAAGAACAATTGCCTGCCAATATACAAGCATTATTTACAGAGGATATAAAATATCATATCAATCCGACAGGAAAATTTGTGATTGGCGGGCCACATGGAGATACGGGTTTAACAGGGCGTAAAATAATTGTAGACACTTATGGAGGAAAAGGTGCACATGGTGGTGGAGCTTTCTCTGGAAAAGACCCTAGTAAAGTAGATAGAAGTGCTGCATATGCAACACGTCATATTGCTAAAAACTTAGTAGCAGCAGGTGTTGCTGATGAAATTTTAGTACAAGTATCTTATGCTATTGGGGTAGCAGAACCTATGGGGATTTTTGTGGACACTTATGGAACTTCAAAAGTAAATTTATCAGATGGTGAAATTGCCAAAAAAGTAAACTCTTTATTTGATTTAAAACCAGCTGCAATAGAAAAATATTTAAAATTACGCTCACCTATATATAGCGAAACGGCTACATACGGACATATGGGGCGTAAGAATAAAATAGTTTCAAAAACTTTTTACCAACCAAATGGTAAATCTAAAACTATAGATGTTGAACTTTTTACTTGGGAAAAACTAGATTTTGTTGATAAAATAAAAATAGCTTTTAGTTTATAATCTTGTGTATAAAAAGTAGTATTTTATACTATTACTATGGTTTAAGCATATACCTTTTTGGTGCTATTAATATTTTTAAATAGAATTTAGGGTTTTAACTTCTAACTGCCAACTCTATGATTTCTAAATCTTTAATAGCATCATTATCTACTGTAAACCGTAGCATGGTTCTTACTTTATGAAATCCGTAGTTACCTGATGCCCCTGGGTTTAGGTATAGTAAATTTAATTTTTTATCAAACTGAACTTTTAGAATATGAGAATGTCCAGAAATAAATATTTTAGGGGGGTTATTCTTGATTTCTTTTTTAATCCTTAAATTATATTTATTAGGGTATCCTCCTATATGTGTTATCCAAACAGTTATATTTTCTACTGTAAATTTATTGTCTAAGGGGAATTCTAAACGAGCTTCGGCATTATCAATATTGCCAAAAACAGCACGCAATGGTTTTAATTTTTTAATGGTATCTGTTACTTTTAAATTGCCAATATCACCAGCATGCCAAACTTCATCAGCTTGCTTTATAAACTTTATAATTTGTGCATCTATAAAGCTATGGGTATCAGAAAGGAGTAATATTTTTTTCACAAAACGAAGGTACAACTAATTATAAAGGTTGTATTTTATTTTAAATAGTAATTGTGTATTTTTAAGAAAATAGGGGTAAATGAATTAAATTTTAAAACGTCATATAGGTTTTTTATAAAATCCTTATATGTAGGTATTTATTATTACTTATAGCACACAGGAAGAATTTCTCCTTTTATTAAGCAATATTGTTCTAGTAATTTTGGAGTAATTTTTTGGGTATAATCTACCTCATTAACAGTAAATCCAACAGATCGTAATTTATTAAAATAATCTTGCCCATACACTCTTATATGGTCATATTGACCAAATATTTTGGTTCGTTCTTTTTTATCTGTAATAGTATTATCTTCAAAAGTTGTTCTTCTATTTAAGTCTTGTGGAACTTGAAAAATACCCATTCCTTTGGGTCTTAGAACTCTATATAGTTCTTGCATTGCTTTGGTATCATCTTTTATATGTTCTAAAACATGATTGCAAAAAATAACATCAAAAGAGTTATCTTTAAATGGTAAATTGCAAATATCTGCTTTTACATCTGCAATGGGTGAGTATAAATCTGCTGTGGTATAGTTTATGTTTTTTTGTTTTTTAAAAATTGATAAAAAACATTGTTCTGGTGCCATATGCAATACCTTTTTTGGGGCTGTAAAAAAATTGGTTTCTTGTTGTAAAAATAGCCACATTAGTCTATGTCTTTCTAAAGATAAAGTACTTGGTGACAGTGCATTTTCTCTTTGATTTTTATATCCGTAAGGCAATAATTTACGAAATTTTTTTCCGTCTATTGGGTCTATAAATTTATCGCCTTTTAAATAAAAAGATATTATTGGGCGTACCAAATAACTTGCCTTTATTAAAAAAGGTCTAGGAATTGTATTAAGTATCAATTTAAAAATTTTCATACGTTATTTTGAGAGATACATAAAGAAGGATAGGATTCTTTGGTGTTTTATGACTTTCTGTAATTTAGTGTCTAAATTCATTTTCTTCATCACTATCAATTCCTAATGCGTCATAAATATATTGAAAGGTAGAAAGTAATTCTGGTTTGCCATTTACAATAGCTACATCGTGCTCAAAATGAGCACTCGGTTTACCATCTTTGGTTAAGATAGTCCATCCATCTTTTAATTGATTAATTTTATGTGTTCCAAGGTTTATCATTGGTTCTATGGCAACAACCATTCCTTCTACAAATTTTTTACCTCTCCCTTTTCTTCCATAATTAGGCATTTCTGGGTCTTCGTGCATTTCTTTTCCTAAACCATGTCCTACCAATTCTCTTACTACACCGTAGCCATATTTTTCAGTATAATTTTGAATAGCAAAACCAACATCTCCTACTCTTTTTCCTGTTCTAAATTGTCTAATTCCTTCATACAAACTTTCTTTGGTTATTTGTAATAATTTTTTGGTTTCTGCTGCTACTTCACCTACTTTAAAAGTATAAGCATGGTCTCCATAAAATCCGTTTTTTAATGCTCCACAATCTATAGAAATAATATCTCCTTCTAGCAAAGGTTTATTATTTGGGATACCATGCACAATTTGTGAATTTGGACTCATACACAGTGTGTTAGGGAAATTATACAAACCTAAAAAACCAGGAATTGCATCTTGAGAACGAATAAAATCTTCAGCCAATTTATCTAAATACAGGGTTGTAACTCCTGGTTTTATCTCCTTGGCAAGCATCCCTAATGTTTTAGAAACTACCAAAGCACTTTTACGCATCAATTCTATTTCTTCTCTTGTTTTTAGTATAATCATCTATCATAAAATTAGTATACAAAGATACTGTATTTTACAGATATTTTTTACTCAAAAAAAGGTTTTGAAATTATGATTTTTAACAGGTTTTTATATAAAAATCAATAGTACTTTTGCGTGAAAATCTAAAAAATTTATATTATGTACAAATCTGTATCAGCAGAAGATGCTGTGAAAGTGATAAAAAACAACAATAGAATTTATATTCAAGCGGCGGCGGCGGCTCCACAAATACTAATTAATGCAATGACTGAAAGGCATGATGAGCTAAGAAATGTAGAGGTTTCTCATTTACATGTTGAAGGAAAAACGCCTTATGCAGATCCAAAATACAAAGATAGTTTTCATGTAAATTCTTTTTTTATTGGTAAAAATGTCCGTCATACTTTAAAAGCTGGTAACGGTTCATACACTCCTATTTTTTTAAGTGAATTACCTATTTTATTTAAAAGAAATATTGTTCCTATTGATGTTGCTTTTATACAGGTTTCTCCTCCAGACAAGCATGGTTACTGTTCTTTAGGGGTTTCTGTAGAAGCGACTTTAGCGGCCATAGACAATGCAAAACATATAATTGCTCAAGTAAACCCGCAAATGCCTAGAACTCATGGTGATGGTATTATTCATATTTCTGAGTTAGATACTTTTGTTGAACATGATGCTCCCATACATAGCCATACTATTCTTTCTCCTAATAAAATTGAGGCAAAAATTGGTGATCATGTAGCTGAATTAATTGAAGATGGAAGCACTCTTCAAATGGGAATAGGAAGCATACCAAATGCAGTTTTAACACGATTAACTAATCATAAAAATTTAGGATTACATACAGAAATGTTTTCTGATGGTGTGATTGATTTAATTTTAAAAGATGTAATTAATGGAAATAACAAAGGCGTAAACCCTGGTAGAGCTATGGCTACTTTTTTAGTTGGAAGTCAAAAATTGTATGATTATGTAGATGATAATCCGTTTATAGAAATGCGTGCATCAGATTTTGTAAATGATGTAGCAATAATTCGTAAAAACCCAAAAATGGTGGCTATAAATTCTGCAGTAGAAATTGATGTAACAGGGCAAGTTTGTGCTGATAGTATTGGTACTAAAATGTTTTCTGGCGTTGGTGGTCAAATGGATTTTATAAGAGGAGCTTCTTTAAGTTATGGAGGGAAAGCAATTATTGCACTTCCTTCACAAACCAAAAAAGGAATTAGTAGAATTGTACCTTTTTTAAACAAAGGAGCTGGGGTGGTTACTACAAGAGCTCATGTACATTATGTGGTTACAGAATATGGGGTTGCCAATTTATATGGTAAAACTATTAAACAACGTGTAAAAGAATTGGTAAAAATAGCACATCCAAATCATAGAGAAACTATTGAAAAATCTTATTTTGAGGGGATTTGAAAGACTGTTTTATATACTAAATCTAATTAAACAAGGAGCTCCTTTGTAGTGTAATTACTAAATAATTGTAAGTTTTTAAATTTTTAAAATACTTAGTTTATTTAAAGTAATTTGTATATCCTAATGTGTGTAACTTTAGTTTGTTAAAACTTTCTTCTCTTACTTTAATATCTTCAGATTCTAGATTATTAAAGTAATCAATCATTGGTTTTAAATAATTGTGTAATTGCTTATGGGCTTCTCCTTTCATAGTACATTTAGAAAAAATAATTACAAATACATTTTCTAAATTTTCTTTTAGTTGTTTGTAAGGTTTAATTGTATTATTTTGAGAAAAAGACTCTAAAATTTCAGTCATTTTTTTTATGCCGTTTGTAGTTTCTTTATTAGCATTCCATAACTTACCTTTATGTAAAGTAACTCCTTCTATTTTTATACTCCTTTGGTTTTTTTGAGATTTTTTTTTCGAATTACTACAGCTATTAAAAACAACTATTATACTTAATGCTAAAAATATTTTTTTATACAAAATTTTTAAGTTTTATTTAGTCTAAAAATACAACTGGCAACAAAGGTAGTAAAAACTATATTTTTAGAAATTAATTATCTTGAAATATTTTTAGGAATTTTTTAGGAATTTCTTTAGAAATTACCATTTTTTTATTGCTAAAAGGATGCTTAAATTCTATTGTTTTTGCGTGTAAATACAGTCCTTTTCCTTTTAAAATTAAGTTTTCTTTTCCATATTCTTTATCTCCTAAAATAGGGTTTCCTATTTTAGATAAATGCTTTCTTAATTGATGTTTCCTTCCTGTTTTTGGATGAAGTATTACAAGGTTTAAAAACTCAAATCGATTTGATTTCACAGTATTTACCACAGTATAATGAGTTATTGAAGCTTTGTTGTCAATAAAAAAATTGATAATTCCTTGATTAATCATCTTTCCAATACAAATTGCTATATATGTTTTGCTAATTTCTCTATTAGTAAATAGTTTATTTAAAAGTATTATACTAGAACTCGTTTTTCCAATTAATAACACACCACTGGTTGGGTAATCTAATCGATGGATAGGTTGGGGTTGGACAGTGTCTACTATTTGATTGTTTTTTTGTAAATTTTGTGCTAAACCATTGGCAATAGTAACAAATTTATTACCACTTACTAAAATACCAGCAGGTTTATAAATTACTGCTAAATAATCATCTTCAAATAGTACCTCTAGAGGTAAAATAAGTTTTTTTAATGAGTTTTTTTCTTTGGGTTGATAGAGCTTAATGGTTTCCCCTCCTTTAAGGAATAAACCTGTAGATGCTTGTATCTTATCAAC
>CAZZPG010000089.1:0-8244 GCA_964655975.1 uncultured Flavobacteriaceae bacterium | reverse complement strand
TAATATATTCTTCCTCACTTTTGGTAATCATTACTACAGGTAAATTTGCTTTTTTTTGTTTTATTTCAGAGAGTGTTTCTAAACCCGTTAGTCCAGGCATATTTTCATCTAAAAAAACAATATCAAAATTTTGTTCATCAATCAAGTCAATAGCATCAGCACCATTAGTACAGGTAATAATATGGTAGTTTTTTTGTTCTAAAAACAGAATATGGGGTTTTAATAACTCAATTTGATCATCTACCCATAAAATTTCTATTTTTTTCATATTGTTGTTTTGTTAAGTTTGTAGTTTTAGTTAATAAACGGTTAAAATTAATAAAATTGCTATTTTAATTCTTAAAAATACGTTAATAAAATTAGGTTTTAGTAGTTTTTGTTATCAAATTACAATTTCTTTGTATTCAGAAAGATTTTAAATGAACATTTTGAGGAATAAAAACACCAACAAATTAAAAATTTTAAATGATCCTATTTATGGATTTATAAGGATTCCTAATAGTTTAATTTTTGATATTATAGAGCACCCTAATTTTCAAAGATTGCGTAGAATTTCGCAGATGGGTCTTTCTAATTTGGTGTATTCTGGAGCAAATCATACTCGGTTTGATCATGCAATAGGTTGTATGTATTTAATGCAAAAAGCAGTAAGGCTTCTTCGTTTTAAAGAAATTACCATTTCTAAAGAAGAAGCAAACGCACTATATATTGCAATATTATTGCATGATATTGGGCACGGAGCATTCTCTCATGCTTTAGAAAATAGTATTGTAAATGAAATTTCGCATGAAGAAATTTCATTAAAATTTATGCGAAAATTAAATAATGAATTTAGTGGAAAACTCGATTTAGCCATTCAAATATTTGAAGGAAAATATCATCGAAAATTTTTAAATCAACTAATATCTAGTCAATTAGATATTGATAGGTTAGATTATCTACAACGAGATTGTTTTTATACAGGAGTAAAAGAAGGAAACATTAGTTCTGAACGATTAATTGCTATGATGAATGTAAAAGATGATGAGTTGGTAATTGAACAAAAAGGAATATACTCGGTAGAAAATTTTTTAATTTCTAGAAGATTAATGTATTGGCAAGTTTATTTACATAAAACAGGATTGGTGGCAGAAAATATGCTAGTAAAAGTATTAAAAAGAGCTAAAGAATTGGCAAAAACAAATATAGAGTTGCCTTGTAGTACAGCATTTAAATATTTTTTATATAATGAAATTACACTCGCAAATTTTGATGATAAAACCTTAGAAGTCTTTTCTAAATTAGATGATTATGATGTATTATCAGCCATCAAAGAATGGGTTCATCATTCAGATAAGGTATTATCAACCTTAGCAAAAATGATTATCAATAGAGAGTTATTAAAGATTGAACTTCAACAAAACCCTTTTGATAAAAAATATATAGAAAAACAACAACAAAACAATAGTTTAAAGTTTTTTAAAGAAGAAATTAAATACTTTGTTTTTACAGGCAAAGTAACAAATCAAACATACAATACAAAGCAACCTATTAAAATTTTAGATAAATCAGGAACATTAAAAGATTTGATACAAACATCCGATCAATTAAATATTCAGGCTCTTACAAAACCAGTAGTTAAGCACTATATTTGTTATCCAAAAAAATGAAGTTCGTAATTATCACTTTATTTAGTTACTTTTGCAGGTATTGAAATTTAAAGAGAAATATTAACAAAAAGATAAAGCTCAAATTTTTTTAATAGAAATGAGTAGAAAACAACAAACAATACAAAGACAAATAAGTTTATCTGGTGTAGGGTTGCATACAGGTAAGACTGTAAATTTAACATTTAAACCAGCACCTATAAACCATGGATTTGCTTTTATGCGAGTAGATTTAGAGGGAAGCCCCCTTATTAAAGCAAAAGCAGAATATGTAGTAAACACACAACGAGGAACCAATTTAGAACGAAATGGAGTTCAAATCCAAACCTCAGAACACGTTTTAGCCGCCGCCGTTGGTTTAGAAATAGATAATTTATTAATAGAAATAGATTCTGCAGAACCCCCAATTTTAGATGGATCCTCAAAATATTTTATAGAAGCCCTAGAAGAAGCAGGAGTTAAAGAACAAGAAGCTTTAATAGATGAGTATGTAGTGAAAGATATTATTTCTTATAAAGATGAAATAACAGGAAGCGAAATTATTTTAATGCCTTCAGATGAATATCAAATTACAGCTATGGTAGATTTTGGAACCAAAGTATTAGGTACTCAAAATGCAACTATGAATCATATTTCTGAATTCAAAAAAGAGTTTTCAAAAGCAAGAACATTTAGCTTTTTGCATGAAATAGAAATGTTATTAGAAAATGATTTAATTAAAGGAGGAGATTTAAATAACGCCATTGTGTATGTAGACAAAGAACTGTCTAATAAAACGATGGAAAAATTAAAAAAGGCCTTTAAAAAAGATGATATTTCTGTAAAACCTAACGGAATTTTAGATAACTTAAATTTACATTGGGCAAATGAAGCTGCAAGACACAAACTATTAGATGTTATAGGAGATTTAGCCTTGGTAGGCACAAGAATTAAAGGAAAAATTATAGCTAACAAACCAGGACATTTAGTAAATACTCAATTTGCTAAAAAATTAGAAAAAATTATTAAAAAAGAGAAACGAAATAACGTCCCTCAATATGATTTGAATCAACCACCTTTGATGGATATTCATCAAATTATGGATATCCTACCTCACAGACCCCCATTTTTGTTAATTGATAGAATTATAGAATTAACAGATACCTGTGTTGTTGGAGTAAAAAATGTAACAATGAATGAACCTTTTTTTGTAGGACATTTTCCAGGAGCACCAGTAATGCCTGGAGTTTTACAAGTAGAGGCTATGGCACAATGTGGAGGTATTTTGCTATTAAATACAATACCAGACCCAGAAAACTATTTAACACTGTTTATGAAAATAAACAATGTAAAATTTAAACAAAAAGTATTACCAGGAGATACTTTAATTTTTAAATGTGAACTAATAGCACCAATTAGACGAGGGATTTGTCAAATGCAAGCCTATGGTTATGCTAACAATAAATTAGTAGTAGAAGCAGAATTAATGGCACAAATTGCGAAAAAATAATAATAGATGAATCAACCTTTAGCATATATACACCCTCAAGCAAAAGTAGCAAGAAATGTAGTAATAGAACCTTTTTCAACCATTCATAACAATGTAACCATCGGTTCTGGAACTTGGATAGGCTCTAATGTAACCATTATGGAAGGAGCAAGAATAGGTAAAAATTGTAGAATTTTTCCTAGTGCAGTTATTTCTGCCATCCCTCAAGATTTAAAATTTGAAGGAGAAGATTCTTTAGCAGTAATTGGCGATAACACAACCATTAGAGAATGTGTAACCATTAACAGAGGTACAAATGCCTCAGGAAAAACAAAAATTGGTAAAAATTGCTTAATAATGGCAACCTCTCATATTGCACATGATTGTATTTTAGGAGATAATTCTATTATAGTAAATGGTGTAGCCTTAGGAGGCCATGTAATTATTGGTAAATATGCAATTATTGGAGGACTGGCAGCCATACACCAATTTATACACATTGGTGATCATGCAATGATATCTGGTGGTTCTTTAGTAAGAAAAGACGTACCACCATACACAAAAGCAGCCAAAGAACCCTTATCTTATGTAGGTATAAATTCTATTGGATTAAGAAGAAGAGGTTTTGAATCATCAAAAATTAGAGAAATCCAAAATATTTATAGAATTTTATATCAAAAGAATTACAATACCACACAAGCAGTAGAAATTATTGAAGCAGAAATGGAAGCAACGCCAGAGAGAGATGAAATTATTCTTTTTATACGTAATTCTCAAAGAGGAATTATGAAAGGGTATTTTGGAGGATAAAATATTAAACGATAAAACATTATAAAATAGATGGCAACAACATCAGACATTAGAAACGGATTATGTATAAAATATAATAATGATATCTATAAAATAATAGAATTTTTACATGTAAAACCCGGTAAAGGACCAGCATTTGTAAGAACAAAACTAAAAAGTGTAACTTCTGGTAAAGTGGTAGATAACACATTTCCTGCAGGTAGAAAAATAGATGAAGTAAGAGTAGAGACACATAAATTTCAGTTCTTATATGCAGAAGGAGACACCTTTCATTTTATGAATACACAAGATTATAACCAAATTACTTTAGAAAAAAATATTTTAGATGCACCAGATTTACTAAAAGAAGGTGAGGTTGTAACGATTATTATTAATTCTGAAGATGAAATGCCTTTGTCTGTAGATATGCCTCAAAGCGTTGTATTAGAAATTACTCATACAGAACCAGGCGTAAAAGGAAATACAGCAACCAATGCAACAAAACCAGCAACGGTAGAAACAGGAGCAAGAATTAATGTACCCCTATTTATTAATGAAGGCGATAAAATTAAGATAGAAACTACAAAAGGAACTTACCAAGAAAGAGTAAAAGGATAAAAAACTTTATTAAATGACTAAGAACTTAGGGGAAATTAATAAAACAGAACAAGAATATTGGGATGAAAATAAGTTAGAGCGTTTTAAAATAAAGATTATTAGAAGGCACTCATTTTCATTTTCAAACCAACATCAAAATAAAATACTTGACAAACTTGTAAAAGAAACTTTTGAAGGAAAATCTATTTTAGAACTAGGTTCTCATCAATGGATTGGTTGGATAAAAGACAACACTACACCTAGTAAAGTAACATGTATTAATATATCACAAGCAGAGTTAGATAAAGGAATTGATAATGCAAAAAACTTACCTTTTAAAATAAACTTTCATTTAATGGATGCTAATAATTTAGAATTTGAAGACGAATCTTTTGATGCAGTTTATGGAGGTGCAATTTTACATCATTTAGATATAGAAAAAACCATAAACCATGTGTATAGAGTGCTAAAACCTAATGGATATGTTCTGTTTTTAGAACCCTTAAATATGAATCCAATATATAAATTATATAGGATGATGAATAAAAAGGAAAGAACCCCAGATGAACACGCTTTAGTAGGAAAAGATTTTAAAATTATTCGAAAAAAGTTTACATTTCAATATCATTTTTTTGATTTTTTTACTGTAATATTTGGGTTTTTATCATCAAAAATTTATGGAGATAAAAATTACTATAACTGGTTAAATAGATTTGGATTTACCTTAGATAAAATCATCTCTAAAATACCTTTTATGCACGTTTTATTTGCAAGAGTAATAATTTATGGTAGAAAGAAATAATTTTCAATGAAATTTAATCAACCACAAACACTACAACAAATAGCCTCTTTATTAAAATCTGAATTTATTGGAGATGCAGACTTCTCTATTACAGGAATTAATGAAATTCATGTAGTAGAAAAAGGAGATATCGTATTTGTAGACCATCCAAAATATTATGATAAAGCATTAAACTCTGCGGCAACTACTATTTTAATCAACAAAAAAGTACCTTGTCCAGAAGGAAAATCACTCTTAATTTCTGATGACCCATTTAGAGATTTTAATAAAATCACAAAACATTTTAATCCCTTTATTTCATCCGAAGAAAGTATTTCAAAAAGTGCTATTATAGGAGAAGGTTCTATTATTCAACCCAATGTATTTATAGGAAATAATGTAACAATTGGTAAGAACTGTTTAATTCATCCTAACGTAACTATTTATGATAATTGCGTTATTGGAGATAATGTAACAATCCACTCTAATACCGTTTTAGGATCAGATGCTTTTTATTATAAAAATAGATCTTTTGGCTTTGATAAATTAATTTCTGGAGGAAGAGTTGTTTTAAAAAATCATGTAGATTTAGGAGCTTCTTGTACTATAGATAAAGGAGTAAGTGGAGACACAACCATTGGAGAAGGAACAAAAATAGACAATCAAGTACATGTTGGGCATGATACTATAATTGGTAAAAAGTGCCTAATAGCCTCACAAACAGGAATAGCAGGTTGTGTAACTATTGAAGATGAAGTAACTATTTGGGGACAAGTAGGCATTATTAGTGGAATAACAATTGGAGAAAAAGCTATTATTTTAGCACAAACAGGAGTCACAAAATCAATTAAAGGAGGTAAATCTTATTTTGGTACGCCAGCATCAGAATCGAGACAAAAACTAAAAGAATTAGCAACATTAAAAAGAATTACAAAAAATAGTTAGATTTTAGTCAATCAAAATTGAAAATAGATTATTTTTGTAAAAGAAAACAAATAAACAATAAACAAATGAGTGTTTTAGTAAATAAAGATTCAAAAATCATAGTACAAGGTTTTACAGGCAGTGAAGGAACTTTTCATGCAGGTCAAATGATAGATTATGGAACCAACCTAGTAGGAGGTGTTACACCAGGTAAAGGAGGTCAAGAGCACCTTGGTAAACCTGTATTTAATACCGTTGCAGATGCAGTTGCTAAAGTAGGGGCAGATACCTCTATTATTTTTGTGCCACCAGCTTTTGCTTCTGATGCTATTATGGAATCTGCAGACGCAGGTATTAAAGTAATTATTTGTATTACAGAAGGAATTCCCACTGCAGATATGGTAAAAGTAAAAGCCTATTTAGCAGATAAAGAGTGTAGATTAGTTGGGCCTAACTGTCCAGGTGTAATTACACCAGACGAAGCAAAAGTAGGTATTATGCCAGGGTTTATTTTTAAAAAAGGGAGAGTAGGTATTGTGTCTAAATCTGGTACATTAACCTATGAAGCGGCTGACCAAGTAGTAAAACAAGGATATGGAATTACCACTGCCATTGGTATTGGAGGAGATCCTATTATTGGAACAACCACCAAAGATGCTGTAGAATTATTGATGAATGATGATGAAACCGAGGCCATTGTAATGATTGGAGAAATTGGAGGAAACTTAGAAGCAGAAGCAGCCCAATGGGTAAAAGAAGATGGTAATAGAAAACCAGTTGTTGGTTTTATAGCAGGACAAACTGCACCAGCTGGCAGAACAATGGGGCACGCAGGAGCTATTGTTGGAGGAGCTAACGATACAGCACAAGCAAAAATGAAAATTTTAGCTAAAAACGGAATTCATGTAGTAGACTCACCAGCAAAAATTGGTGAAATGATTGCCAAAGTACTAAAGTAAATAGCCCTCTAAATTGAGTATAGAAGTGTAAATAATTTATAAAATTCCCGTTGAAAAACGGGAATTTTTAGTTAGAAAAAATAAGTATATTTGAACAAATAACAAATTCGTATAAAAATGAAATTATTAGAAAATAAAACTGCTATTATTACAGGAGCAACCAGAGGAATAGGAAAAGGAATTGCAGTAGAATTTGCAAAACAAGGGGCAAATGTAGCATTTACCTATAGCTCTTCTGTAGATGCAGCAAATACATTAGAAAAAGAATTAAGGATAATGGGAGTAAAAGCAAAAGGATACCAATCTAATGCAGCAAATTTTGATGCCGCCCAAGAATTGGCAAAAGATGTTTTAAAAGAATTTGGAACTATAGATGTATTAGTAAATAATGCAGGAATAACCAAAGACAATTTATTGATGCGTATTACAGAAGATGATTTTGATAAAGTGATAGAAGTCAATTTAAAATCAGTATTTAATCTAACCAAAGCCGTGATTAGACCAATGATGAAGCAACGGAAAGGGTCTATTATAAATATGAGTTCTGTAGTGGGGTTAAAAGGAAATGCAGGACAAACCAATTATGCCGCTTCTAAAGCAGGAATTGTAGGATTTTCTAAATCAGTTGCCTTAGAATTAGGATCAAGAAATATTAGAAGCAATGTAGTGGCACCAGGTTTTATAGAAACCGAAATGACTGCCAAATTAGATGAAGTAACCGTACAAGGTTGGAGAGACGGAATCCCATTAAAAAGAGGAGGTACAGCACAAGACGTAGCCAATGCCTGTGTGTTTTTAGCATCAGAAATGAGCGCTTACATTACAGGACAAACACTCTCTGTAGATGGAGGAATGTTAACTTAAAAACTGATTGTATAAAATTTTGAACAATTTTTTGAACCCATTAGGTTTTTAGTATCATACTAATTGTTATTCTGAACGAAGTGAAGAATCTAATATTATATATTGGCAAAAAATATTTTAAAATGATACTTTAAAAACCTAAAAATAGTAGCTTTATCAAATGAAATTTATCACTAAAAAAATATTTTTAATCGGAATTATCTTCATGCTAATAAG
>CAZZPG010000088.1:0-8275 GCA_964655975.1 uncultured Flavobacteriaceae bacterium | reverse complement strand
AATCATATATTTTATTGACCTCTAAGATATGAAATTATCTACTGACCTCAATAATTTTAAATCAAACAAATAAAGAATTTGCTTTAGAAGAAATGAGAGGTTTTTTAGAAAGTGTAAAAGGAATTCAAGAAGGGGTTTTAAATAATAAAGCTGCTTTAATTATTAAAGCAGGGAATAAATCTGGTGGCTCCGTCATAGAACACGCACCTAAAGGAATGATGAAAGCCTTACCAATGGGTTTTAAAAAATTAGGGTTTGCAACTCATGATTTGTTTGATGAAATTGCAAAAGATGCTTTAGAAAACTTTAATGCAAATCACACGCAAAAGCAACTGAATTCTTTATTAGGAAATTGTATTGCTTGCCACAGTATGTATAAAATTGGGGTGAAGTAATTCTAAAAAAAAATCTTTTATGATTTTTTTAAATTAGAAATTATTTAAAGAATTCTTTAGATTTTTCCCAATGAACATCCATTTCAGCGAGTGACATATCAGCAAGTTGTTTGCCTTCTTTTTTTGCAGCTTCTTCTAAAAACTGAAAACGGTTGATAAATTTCTTATTGGTACGTTCTAGTGCGTTTTCTGGATTTACCCCAATAAATCGAGCATAGTTAATCATAGAAAAAAGAACATCGCCAAATTCTGAGTTAATGCGATTTTGATTGCTGTTTTTAATTTCAGAATTTAACTCATTTAATTCTTCTTGTACTTTTTCCCAAACTTGATGTGGTTCTTCCCAATCAAAACCAACACCAGCTACTTTTTCTTGAATTCTACTGGCTTTAACTAATGCAGGTAAACTTTTAGGAACTCCTTCTAAAACCGATTTTTTTCCTTCTTTTAGTTTTAGTTTTTCCCAATTTTGTTTTACTTCTTCTTCATTTTTTACAACAACATTTCCATAAATATGAGGATGTCTGTCTATTAATTTATCAGAAATACTATTAGCAACATCAGCAATATCAAAAGCTTTTTTTTCGCTTCCAATTTTTGCGTAAAAAACGATGTGTAAAAGAACATCGCCTAATTCTTTTTTAACCTCTTCAAGGTTGTTCTCTAAAATAGCATCAGCTAATTCATAAGTTTCTTCAATAGTTAAATGACGTAAAGATTCTAGGGTTTGTTTTTTATCCCAAGGGCATTTTTCTCTTAGATCGTCCATAATGTTTAACAATCTTTCAAATGCTTTTAGTTGGTCTTTACGTGGATTCATTTTTTGTAAGTTGCAAATTTATAGATGTTTAGAGTTTAAAAATTGTAGTTTTTACTGACCACTAAAAACTATTACTCTTCTTCAGAAACAACAGTTTCTTTTTGTGTAATGGTACTAAAATTAAAACCAGCAGTTACCAAAATATTATACCATTGTATTACTTTTTTAATATTTGATGTGTACACACGTTCATCATCATAATCTGGTAAGATTTTTGTAAAATATGCTTCTAATTTCTTACCGCTTTCTTTATGATTAATAGCTTTTTTACTATTTTCTTTATTGGCAATTGTACTAAAAATAGTAGCTAAAGGGATTTCTTCTTCAAAAGTGTAAATAGCAATATTTTCTAATAGACTTATATTGTGAGTTGCCGTTATTGGAAAACGTTTTCTATCTAATAGAGATGCTACAATAACACCATTTTTTGTTTGTGATAAGATTTCAAATAATCCTGGTTTGCCTGTTACAGCAATAATTTTACTAAATTCCATATATTTTTATAAATAATTGCCTGTTTTTTGGCTATTTTCGTTTTAATTTTGGGAAACGCATTCTGTAATCTACGTTTATTTTTCCTTTAGAAATGTTTTCTAATTTCTTTTTTAAAATCCTTTTTTTAAGTGATGACAGTTTGTCGGTAAATAAAATTCCTTCAATATGATCATATTCGTGTTGAAAAACTCGAGCGACTAATCCACTTAAAGTTTCGGTATGTTTTTTAAAGTTTTCGTCTTGGTATTCAATAGTTATGGTGTTTTGTCTAAACACGTCTTCTCTAATATCTGGGATGCTTAAACAACCCTCGTTAAATGCCCATTCATCTCCTTCTTCTTTGGTTATTTTAGCATTGATAAACACTCTATTAAAGCTTTTTAATATATTTCTTTCTTGTTCATCTAACTCTTCGTCTTCACCAAAAGGTGATGTATCTATAATAAATAAACGAAGAGCTTTACCAACTTGATGTGCTGCTAAACCTACCCCAGATGCGTTGTGCATAGTTTGCTTCATATTGGTAATTAGCGTGTCTAATTCTAGGTAATCTTTGTTTAGTTCTACTCCTATTTTTCTTAAAATAGGGTCTCCGTAAGCAACTATTGGTAAAATCATTTTTTATTTTTAGCGTTGGCAAAAATACAAATTTAATGAGTAAAAAGTTAAAAAACACACAAGTTTTGTTGTTGTCTAAAAACTAAAAACTTAGTAGCCTAAATAATCTAAATTTATTTGTTATATAGATAAGATTGCAAAATAATAGTGGCACTAATTTCATCTATCAAGGCTTTATTTTGACGTTGTTTTTTATTTAACCCGCTATCTATCATTGTTTGAAAAGCTAATTTAGAGGTAAATCGTTCATCAATTCGTTTGGTAGGAATCTTAGGGAAATGCTTTTCTAATTTTTTTAAAAAAGGAATGATGAGTGTTTCACTTTCGCTATCAGAAAAATCCATTTGTTTGGGTTTCCCTATGATAAACAACTCTATTGTTTCTTTTTTTATATAATCTTTTAAAAAATTGATGAGTTCATTTGTAGGCACAGTAGTTAATCCAGAGGCTATAATTTGTAAATCATCTGTAATTGCAATTCCTGTACGTTTTTTACCATAATCGATGGCTAAAATTTTTCCCATTCAAATGTTTTTTGCAAAAATAAAGAATTTAAACAAGTTCTCTAAATCTGTTTAAAAAATGTATCTTCGTCTTTAAGTTTTAAAGATACAAGTTATTTTTATGGTAAACAGATATGATTCAATGAAAACATTACAAAAAACGATTGAAAAAGCTTGGGATAATAGAGGATTATTGCAAGAAAAAAACACTATAAATGCTATTAGAAAAGTAATTGATTTACTAGATATAGGAGTTTTACGAGTGGCAGAACCTATTGTAGGTGGTTGGCAGGTAAATGAGTGGGTAAAAAAAGCGGTGGTGTTGTATTTTCCAATTCAGCAAATGAAAACTTTAGAGGCAGGTATTTTTGAGTATCATGATAAAATTCCACTAAAAAAAAATTATAAAGAGCGAGGTATTAGAGTGGTGCCAAATGCAGTGGCACGCCATGGAGCATATATATCATCAGGTACTATTTTAATGCCTAGTTATGTAAATATTGGTGCGTATGTAGATGAGGGTACTATGGTAGATACCTGGGCAACAGTGGGTAGCTGTGCTCAAATCGGTAAAAATGTACATTTATCTGGAGGTGTAGGTATTGGTGGTGTTTTAGAGCCACTACAAGCAGCCCCTGTAATTATTGAAGACGGAGCATTTATTGGTTCTCGTTGTATTGTAGTAGAGGGTGTAAGGGTAGAAAAAGAAGCTGTTTTAGGAGCTAATGTGGTGCTGACAATGAGTACTAAAATTATTGATGTAACTGGTAGTGAGCCTATAGAAATGAAAGGAATAGTTCCTGCACGTTCTGTGGTGATACCTGGTAGTTATACAAAAGAGTTTGTGGCAGGTAGTTTTAATGTACCTTGTGCGTTAATTATTGGAAAAAGAAAAGAAAGTACAAATAAAAAAACGTCATTAAACGATGCATTAAGAGAATATAATGTGGCTGTTTAAAATATTGATTAATTTTTTGAATGTTTTATGGCAAGAATAGGTTTTGATGCAAAAAGAGCTTTTCATAACGGTACAGGTTTAGGAAATTATAGTCGAGATTTGTTACGAATAGTATCAAAATATTATCTAGATAATACCTATTATTTATACAATCCTAGGAAAGCAAAAGAAACAAGGTATCAATTAGCAAAAAATAATAGAGAAATTTTACCAAAATCTAAATTTTGGAAAAAATTATCGTCTCTTTGGAGGCAATGTGCTGTTGTAAATCAATTACTAGAAGATAAAATAGAAATTTATCATGGTTTAAGTGGAGAGTTACCTAGAGGAATTAACAAAACAGGTATTAAAACAATTGTAACCATACACGATTTAATTTTTATCCGTTATCCAAAATTATATTCTTTTTTTGATAGAAAAATACACTTTAGCAAATTTAAACATGCCACTAAAATTGCCGATGTTGTTATTGCAATTTCTGAACAAACCAAAAGAGATATTGTAACCTTTTTAAAAATAAATCCTAAAAAAATTAAAGTAGTTTACCAAGGATGTAGTAATGCTTTTAAAAAAGATTTTTCTTTAGATTTGATAGAAAAAGTTAAGAAAAAATTTAATTTACCCACGCATTTTGTTCTAAATGTAGGTACAATAGAAGAGCGTAAAAACTTGTTAAATTTGGTAAAAGCAATTCGGAATATAGACACAATACTTGTTGTAGTTGGTGGAGATAAATCAGATTATGCAAAAAAAATAAAACAATATATTGTAGCCAATAAGATGAATAATAAAGTGTTTTTTTTAAAGAATGTAGCTTTAGAAGAATTAGCAATTATCTATAAATTAGCAGATGTATTTGTGTATCCAAGTCTTTTTGAGGGGTTTGGAATACCAATTATAGAAGCTTTATACTCAAAAACAGCAGTTATTACATCAAAAGAAGGATGTTTTAGTGAAGCAGGAGGAGAAAACTCAATTTATGTAAATCCAAATGATGTTTTAGAAATTAAAAAATCAATAAAATTAGTCTTAGAAAATTCTGTTCAAAGAAAAAAAATGGAGGAAAAAGGATGGTTCTATGCACAACAATTTAATGATGATATAATAGTTAAAAACATATATAATCTATATTAATGGAAGTGAAAATATCTTTAATAATATCTACATATAACTGGGTAGAGGCCTTAGAAATGTGTTTGTTAAGTATATTGAATCAATCAACAAAGCCCTTTGAGATATTGGTAGCAGATGATGGTTCTAGAAACGAAACAAAAGAGCTTGTAGATTTTTATAGAGGTAAATTTGATATTCCATTACTTCATGTTTGGCAGGAGGATAAGGGGTTTCGATTAGCAAAAATAAGAAATAAAGCCATCTTAAAATCAACAGGGAATTTTATTTGTCAAATTGATGGAGATATTATTTTACATAAAAAATTTATTGAAGATTATTTAAAGGTAATAGAACCAAACTATTATTATAGAGGTAGTAGAGTAAAATTGAATAAAGAATTATCAGAAAAAATATGTAAATCGAAACAGATTTATATAAATATTTTTACCTCAGGTTTAGAAAATAGATTTAATTCTATTAGAATAGGGTTGTTACATTTAATAATGGGTAAAGCAAGAAATGAGTATAAAAGAGCATTAGGCTGTAATATGGGTTTTTGGAAAGAAGATTTATTAAAAGTAAATGGGTATTCTAATGATTTAGTTGGCTGGGGACATGAGGATGAAGAGTTGTGTGTTAGATTGATTAATAATGGAATTTTTAAAAAACGAATTAAGCACAAAGCAATTGTTTATCATATACATCATGAAGAAAGAAATTCTGACTTGTCTGATTTTCATGATAATCTTATTAAAAAAGTTTATTTAGAAGGTGTGCTAAAAACTAAAAATGGACTTAATGAACTTAAATGATTCGATAAAAATATCGTTGATTGTTGCAACTTATAATTGGAAAGAGGCTCTAGAACTAGTGCTACTAAGCGTACTAAAACAAACCTATTTACCCCTAGAAATTATTGTTGCCGATGATGGCTCTAAAGAAGATACCAAAGAATTAATAGATATTTACCGTAGTAAATTTACCATTCCTTTAGTACATGTTTGGCATCAAGATAAAGGCTTTAGGTTGGCCGCAATAAGAAATAAAGCCATTAAAAAAGCAAAAGGCAATTATATTATTCAAATTGATGGAGATGTTATTTTACACAAAAATTTTATTAAAGACCATATCTTACATGCTAAAAAGAATGTGTTTTTGGTAGGTTCTCGTGTTCTTTTAGGAGAGGAAATATCAGAAAAAAGAATAGCTTCTAAAAAAATAATATTTAATTTTTTTACAAAAGAGATAACGAATAGACATTATACGTTACGTATTCCGCTTTTATCAAAAATACTAAAATCGCCAACAGATAATCTTCAAAAAGTTATAACATCTGTAAGAGGATGCAATATGAGTTTTTGGAAAAAAGACCTCTTAGATATTAATGGATATGATGAGTCTATGATAGGTTGGGGGAGAGAAGATTCGGAAATTAGTGCAAGACTTATTAATATTGGATTAGAAAAGCACAAGTTAAAATTTTCTGGTATACAATATCATATTTATCATCAAGAAAACTCTAGAGAAGGGGTAAATTTAAATGATAATATTTTAGATAAAACTGTAAATAATAATGTTGCTTTTGCTAAAAATGGAATTTATAAAGGAAATATTAAAAGTGATAAAATTAAAATTACGGCAATTATACCTACGTTTAATGAAGAAAACAATATAGAAGAAGCAATTAAAAATATACAATTTGCAGATGAAATATTAATTATAGATTCATTTAGCAAAGACAAAACAATAGAGATCGCTAAAAGATTTAATGTTAGGATTTTGCAAAGAGAGTTCGATAATTTTTCTGCTCAAAAAAATGTTGCCATTGCAAAGGCAAAATACGATTGGATATTAATGCTAGATGCAGATGAAAGGTTGTCTAATAAAGCAAAAAAAGAAATAATTAGATTGTTAAACCATAAAATAGAAGCCGATGCTTTTTGGATGAAAAGAGAAAATTATTTCCTTGGAAAGAAAATTAAATACAGTGGATGGCAAAATGATAGAGTAATAAAACTTTTTAATAGAAAAAAAGCACAATATAATGGCAACTATGTGCATGAAGAAATTTTGTGTACAGGCAATGTTTTGTTTTTAAAAAATAAGTTGTCTCATTATACATACACCAATCAAAAAGAGTATAAAAATAAAATAATACTCTATTCAAAATTAAAAGCACAAGAATTATTTAAAAAAGGTATTCAGCCAAATATGTATCATTTTTATCTAAAACCTCTATATAGATTTTTTTATCATTATATTCTTAAATTAGGGTTTTTAGATGGAAAAGAAGGGTGGGCTATTTCATTAATAAATGCTTACGGAATAAAAAATAGATACAAAGAATTAAGTAGATTAACTAAAAAAAATGAATAAAGAATTTAAAAATTGGTATTTTTTGCCCTTTATTTTTGTACTAGCATTACCGTTGTTAATCTATAGTATAAAGAATGAAACAGAATCAAAATATTATTTTGCCTTTTTAACAACAATTTTATTAGCAATTTTTGTAAGAATAATTTTTAAGATTAAACCTTTCCTGTTTGTACTATTATCATTGCCAATGTTATTTTTTTCAATATTGTATTTAGTACAAGTGTTAGAATATAATACGTATGTAAATATAAGTACTTGGTACACGTTATTTGACTCCCATAAAGAAGAAATTATTGAGTTTCTATCAGGACTCAATAATTCAACCATAGCTATTGTTATTATTGAAGTGGTTGTTTATTTAAGCTATCTATTATTTTCGTTTAAAAAAAGAATTAAAACGGTAATTAATAAAAAAATAAAATACCTTATTTATAGTTTGATAATTTTTTTTATAATTGATTATATCAATATTGGTGCAACAGCAGAGGCTTTTCCTCTTAAAAGCGTACAAACTTTATTTGATTATATTAAAACAAAGCGTATTGAGGCGGAGTATTTAGAAGTAAAAAATAGTACATCTTTTCATGCAACTAGAATTCCAGAATTTAAGAAAGAAATTAATGAGACTATTGTTATTGTTATTGGAGAAACTTTACGAAGAGATAAGTTAGAGTATTATGGTTATGATAGAAATAGCCGGAATTTGGCGGTATTAACGGTGCATAAAGGATAGTTTGGCTGTTTGACGTTCTTTGAGAGTGTGTGCTGTTGTTAGAATCTGCAGATTGTTCTGTGGCGTTGTGGACATCTTTGACGTAATTGTTGTGACAATTATTGTCAATAACACGGGGTAAAATCTGTCGTTACGCAACGTATACACGATGTCAATGAATAAATCACATTATTACAGATAAATCGACAGAGAGTTTAGAAGAAAAAAGAATCGAGCGCGCCAGGATTCGAACCTGGAATCTTCTGCTCCGTAGGCAGACGCGTT
>CAZZPG010000087.1:0-8347 GCA_964655975.1 uncultured Flavobacteriaceae bacterium | reverse complement strand
AATATACAAGAAGTTATAATAAAACAACTTCTTATAAAAAACGTTATTTTTGTGGCGAAAAAAAAACAATAAATTAAAAATAAATGAGAGCATATATATTTCCAGGTCAAGGAGCACAATATACAGGAATGGGATTAAATTTATACGAAAAAAGCCCATTAGCACAAGAATTATTTGAAAAAGCCAATAAAATTTTAGGATTTAGTATTACAGATGTAATGTTTGAAGGCTCATTGGAAGAATTAAAACAAACCAAAGTTACCCAACCTGCTATCTTTTTATATTCAGTAATTTTATCTAAAATGTTAGGAGTTGATTTTCAACCCAAAATGGTGGCAGGACATTCTTTAGGAGAATTATCTGCTTTGGTTGCTAATCATGTTTTATCTTTTGAGGATGGATTAAAACTAGTAGCCAAACGAGCTTTGTCAATGCAAAAGGTCTGTGAAAAAACACCATCAACTATGGCAGCAGTTTTAGGTTTAGAAGATAATATTGTAGAGGATATTTGCAATGAAATTGATGGAGTTGTTGTACCTGCAAATTACAATTGTCCTGGGCAATTAGTAATCTCTGGAGAGCTAAAAGCTATAGAAAAAGCTTGCAATGTTTTGAAAGAAAAAGGAGCAAAAAGAGCATTGATTTTACCTGTAGGAGGAGCATTTCATTCACCATTAATGAAACCAGCTAGAGAAGAGTTGGCAAAGGCTATTGAAACTACTATCTTTAATAAACCAATCTGTCCAATATATCAAAATGTAGTAGCTAAACCTATTACTAATCCTGCTAAAATTAAAGAAAATTTAATACTACAACTAACAGCACCTGTACGTTGGAGCCAATCTGTACAACAAATGATTGCTGATGGTGGTTTAGAATTTATTGAAGTAGGCCCGGGAAAAGTATTACAAGGTTTAATGCGTAAAATTAATAAAAATGTTACTGCCAAAGGCACTCCTTTTTAAAAGTAAAAAAGGATATTAAAATTCTGAAATTTCTAGAGTTTCAGAATTATTTTTTTAAAAAAAATAACTTAAAAGAGCCTCTGCCTTAATCCAAAGAAATAAAGCAACTACCAATAATAGCACAAAAAATAATCCTTTTTTAGGTTGTGTTCTTTTGCGTTTTCCTATTCTTCTAAAGGTTAATTTCTTTTCAGTTTCTTTCATTTTTGTAATACTAATTTTTGGGTCTATCATTCCTATAAAAGCAGGAAACTGGGTTGTATGATTTTGAGATTCCTGCCTTCGTAGGAATAATAAATTACTTCCTTTTTTTTGGATGTACCAATTTCATTTCATTAATTAAACGAGTAGCACCTGCAAATTTATCAACAATAAAGAGTATGTAACGGATATCTACCATAATATTTCTACAAATTTTAGGATTATAATTCATATCGCTCATAGTACCTTCCCACACTCTATCAAAATTTAATCCAATTAAATTTCCGTGTGCATCAATAGTTGGACTTCCAGAATTTCCACCAGTGGTATGGTTTGTTCCTAAAAAACAAACAGGTACTTTTCCATTGGTATCAGCATAATTTCCAAAATCTTTCTTTTTGTATAAATTGATGAGTTTCTGAGGTACATCAAACTCATAATCTGCTGGTTTGTATTTTTCTATCACACCATCTAAATAGCTCACATGGTTGTAATATACAGCATCTCGTGGAGAATACCCTTTTACTTGACCGTAAGTGACACGCAATGTGCTATTGGCATCAGGGAAATACCTGTCTTTTGGAAATACTTCCATCAATCCTTTCATGTATAATTTTTGAACCTTTGCAATTTCTCCTTGATATTTGCTATAATTGGGTGATAAATTGTTGTAAAAATCAGCAATATAAGGTTTTGCAAATTGATATGCAGCATCTTTATTGATATTTGCAATCACCTCTTTTGGCGTACCCTCTAGCATCTTTAACCCAGATTCTAATTGTGTAAAAGCAGAGGTTTTATAAAAACCTGAACTTACTTTTTTAGTTTCATATAATGGAAAAATAGCATCAAAAATCCCTTGATCTACTTGTGAGTTGTAATTTTTATGGATTCCCTTTAATTGAGATACCACATAACTTTTAAATCGATTGAATGCTTTATCACCTTTTTTTGTAGCTCTTTCTAGCTGATACAAACGAAACATTTGACGCATTAACTCATTATTTCGATAAAATACCTCTACAAAATTTGACCGTTTTATGGCATAAGGTTCAAACTGTTTGTACAAATTATCAAACTGAAGCAACAAGGTTCTATATTTTTTAAACTTACGGATTTTAGTTATTTTTTTGGTAAATTTTGCTTCTAATTGACGCTTGTTGGCAATGGCATTACTTTTTTCTATTCCTTGATTTTCTCCAATCCACTTTTTCCAATAATTGGCAATACTTGCTTGTTTTGATGCGTATTGAATTCTTATTTTGTTATCAGATTTCATAGCAACATCCATCACTTTTAAAGCTTTTTCTCTAATATTGATGTTAGATGGATTTATTTTTTGTGTAATTTGCTCAATGGCAACTGCTGGTAAATACTCATTGGTTCTTCCTGGAAAGCCAAAAATCATAGTAAAATCTCCTTCTTCAATTCCGTCTAAAGAAACAGGTAAAAAGTGTTTTGGGGTGTATGGAATATTATCTTTCGAATATTTTGCAGGACGGTTATTAGCATCAGCATAAATTCTAAACATAGAAAAATCTCCTGTATGACGTGGAAACATCCAGTTATCTGTATCGCTACCAAATTTACCGATAGATGTAGGTGGTGCTCCTACCAAACGGATGTCTGTATAGGTTTCTGTTACAAATAAAAAGTATTGATTTCCTTTGTAAAATGCCTTTACTTTGGTTTTCTGCCATTCTTTAATAGGATAGTTTTTACGAACTATATTGGTATTTTTTTGAATAATACTTTGAGATTCTTTAGGAGACATATCATCAGTAACTCCTTTTAAAACAGTTTTGGTTACATCATCAATTTTAATAATAAAGGTTACCTCTAAATCATCATTTGGCAATTCATCTTCTTGTTTCATTGCCCAAAAACCATCTTTTAAATAATTTTTTTCTACTGATGAGTGTGCTTGAATTTTACTAAATCCGCAGTGATGATTGGTTAATAATAAGCCTTTTGGCGAAATAATTTCTGCTGTACAACCTCCATTAAAATGCACAATAGCATCTTTTAAACTAGAATTGTTTACATTATAAATATCGTCTGCAGAAAGTGTACTACCTAAGTTTTTCATTTCTGTTTCGTTCATCCCTTTTAGTAAAGAAGGAATCCACATACCACCTTGTTGTGCAAACATATTTATAGAAATAAATAGGAAAAGTATTTTAAAGTTTTTCATTTTTTGATGTATTTTTAGTGATGATTCAAAGATACGTTTTTTCTCAGATTGTTAGTTCCTGATTTTTACAAAACTCACTCTTTTATATTTAGTCACGGATTTACAAATTTTTTACATTCCAATTATTTTATCTTCTAAGAATTTATAAAAATTCTTTGGGTTTACAATTTCTGTCTTCATGGCAAAAAACTACAAATTAACCTCTTTTATAGCTCGTAACATTTCTCTTTTTCCTGGAGGACCAGGTAAACGCTCTACCCTAAAGCCTACCGATTGCATTGCTCTACGTACACTTCCTTTTGCAGCATAGGTAACTAAAATTCCGTTTTCTTTTAAGGCAGTAAACATTTTTTTAAAGATATTTTCTGTCCATAATTTGGGTTGTACTCTTGCACCGAATGCATCAAAATAAATAATATTAAATTGATTTTTAGCAGTTATTTCTTTGAAGAATTTTTGTTCTTTTGTCAATGAAAAGTTAGGAAAAATTTGATGTTTTTTATTCCACGTAGTGGCGTGCATTTTCTCAAAAATTGATTGAAATTCTATAGCTTTCAACTCTAAAACATAGTTCAATTTATCAATTTCATCTTGTAAAACAGGATATGCCTCTACACCAACATAATCAATCTTTTTGTTATTTTTCTGAGCTTCTAAAAAGGTAATAAAGCAGTTGAGACCTGTGCCAAAACCAATTTCTAAAACAGTTATTTTCTTTTGTTTTATTTGTTCTAATCCAGATTTTATAAAAACATGATATGCTTCTTGTATAGCACCATGTTTTGAGTGATATTGCTCATCCCAATCAGGTAAATAAATAGTAGTTGAGCCATCTGAAGTGATAATGATTTTTCGTTCCATTTTGTGTGTTTTCTTTTATGTTTTTTTAAGAAAGGTATTTTGTTTTTAAAAAATTAGGTATAATTTTTTGGTTGTACTTTACATCTTTTTACTCTATTTCTTTGAGTAAAAATTTTATACAAATATATTTTTTTATAGAAAAAGACTCTACTTAATTCTTTTTAAAAAAAAAGTAACTTTTTTTGTAACTTTGTCCATTCTTTATAAAACCATTTTTGATGAGTACAGATATAATTATTACACCAATAAAAAAAACAAAGATAAATAGTATAGATTTTAATAATTTAGGTTTTGGTCAAGTTTTTTCTGACCATATGTTTGTTTGTGATTATAAAAATAACAAATGGCAAGAGCCACAAATTTTACCTTACAAACCTATTTCTTTAGACCCTTCTGCTAAAATTTTTCATTATGGACAATCTGTTTTTGAAGGAATGAAAGCTTATAAAGATGCTGATGATAATATTTTATTATTTCGTCCTTTAGACAATTGTAAAAGAATAAATATTTCTGCAGAAAGATTGGCAATTCCTACTTTTCCAGAAAAGTATTTTATGGAAGGGTTAAAAGAGCTATTAAAATTAGATAAAAATTGGATTCCAACGACAAATGGTAGCTCTCTATACATTAGACCTTTTGTTTTTGCGACAGGAAAAGGTTTTCACGCATCTCCTTCTAACGAGTATAAGTTTATTATTGCTACCTCTCCTTCTGGAGCCTATTTTGCAGGTGATGTAAAAGTTCTTATTGAAGAAAAATACTCTCGTTCTGCAAATGGAGGGGTTGGTTTTGTAAAAGCAGGAGGTAATTATGCAGGTCAGTTTTATCCAACACAGTTGGCTGTGCAAAAAGGGTATCAACAAGTAATTTGGACTGATGATAATGCTCATGAATATATTGAAGAAGCAGGAGCAATGAATATTTTTATCAGAATTAATAATACTTTAATTACTGCACCAACAAGTGATAGAATTTTAGATGGGATTACTCGTAAAAGTGTAATTACTATTGCTAAGAATGAAGGGATTAAGGTAGAGGTAAGAAAAATTAAAGTTTCTGAATTGGTAGAAGCAGCTAAAAATAGTTCTTTAAAAGAAATGTTTGGTGCTGGTACTGCTGCAGTAATTTCGCCAATTTCTGGTTTTGGTTATAGAGGTAGTGATTATGAATTACCAAAAATTAAAAATACTTACGGAGAACTGCTAAAAAAACGAATTACAGATATCCAATACAATAGGGCTGAAGATAAATTTGATTGGCGTGTTGTTGTTGAGTAATTTTGTATTTAAAAAAACTAAGATTTTTAATAAATCTTATTGATAAACCAAATTATACTTTTACAAAAAAACTTTTTTTATAAAGTATATACCCTACAATACAATAAAAAAGAGCAACAGTAATAGCGTAACACACAGAGGCTAAGCTGTTTAAAGAAATTGTATTTGAGTAAAAAGAATACAACCAGCTATGGATAGATTGATTATTGTTAATTTTTAATAGACCCATAGATTTTGCAATAAAACTAGACATAAAAAAGATGAGAATAGCATTGGAGCCAGTGTACCTAAAAATACTGCCAAAATGTATTTTTTTTATATCTAAAAGAAAATACAAAAGACTTAATAATATAGATGCCCAACCTACGGTAACTAGTACAAAACTACTAGACCAAAGGGCTTTATTTATAGGAAACCAAATATTCCAAATATATCCTAAAATAACCATTAAAGTTCCTATTGAAAAAAGTTTAATAATTTTTTGATACTCTGAAGAAATTAGTAATCGTCCAATAAGTATTCCTATTAAAGAAGTTGTAATGGCAGGTAAAGTGCTTAATAAACCTTCGGGGTCATAATCTTTTTTCCACGTATGATTCTCAAAAAAACGGATGTCAATATGGTTTGCCCAATTATTGAGAGCTCTATCAAATGTAGGCAAAGAACCATTGGGTAAGGGTACAAAACCCATCCAAAAGAAATATCCGAAGAGAATAGTAATGATAATACCTGTTATAATTTTCCAATTAAAATTTAGGTTTATAATGGCTGCAAAAAAGAAAACGACTCCAATTCTTTGTAGTACTCCTGGAAAGCGAAGAACATTAATACTTTTATGAAAAGGAGGGTAGGGTAAAAACCATCCTAAAAATAGCCCTAATCCAATGAGTTTTAAACTACGAGTGATTATTTTTTTATAGGTATTTACATCGCCTACTTTATTTTTGTAGGCAAAAGCAATAGAAACTCCTACGATAAATAAAAAGAAAGGAAAAATTAAATCTGTTGGGGTATATCCATGCCATTTTGCATGACGCAACGGAGGGTAAATATGACCCCAAGTACCTGGGTTGTTTACCAGTATCATAGCAATAATGGTTATGCCTCTTAGTACATCAACAGATACAATTCTATGATTCATGGTTAGGAATTATTTTTTCAATCCTAATTTATGTCCTGCTACAGCATAGTAAAAAATAAAGGCATAACAAGGTAATAAAATCCAATAGCTAGAGGTTGCAGCCTGTACTTGTGCGGCAATTTCACTCATTCCACTAGCAATTAAGTCTACTTTTTTAATATCTACTAATTTTCCATAAGAATAAGGAATGATAGCTCCACCTGCAATAGCCATAATTAAAAGAGCAGATGCTGTTTTGGTAAATTTACCTAACCCTTTTAAGGTTAAAGGCCATACTGCTGGCCAAACTAATGCATTAGCAATACCTAAAGCTGCTACAAAAAGCACAGATGTTAATCCTGTAGTAGATAAAATTCCGATGGTAAATAGTACTCCTAAAATAGCACTTATTTTTAAAGCGGTTGCTTGAGAAATGTATTTAGGAATTAATAAAACGCCTAATCCGTAGGTGGCCACCATAGCCCATAATGTATAAGAGGTAAATATTTTTGCTTTTGCCGCTGGTATTCCTATTGAAATACCGTAGGCAATAATGGTATCACCTGCAACTACCTCTACACCAACATAAAAAAACAAGGTAAGTACACCTAGCCATAAATGAGGAAATTGAAAAATACTTGTTTTGGTTGTTTCGCCTTCTTTTACTTCTTCTTCTACAGCTTCTACGTGAGGTAACGGTGCTTTTCTGATTAAAATACCAAGTACAAATAGAATTGCTGCCATTACTAAGTAAGGAGTTACTACACTATCTGCCATTGTATCTAATAATTGTGCTTTTTCTGTAGTGGTAACGGTTGCTAATTTATCTTTAATTTCATCAATACCAGATAATAAAAGAGCTCCAAAAATTAAAGAGCCTAAAGATCCTGCAATTTTATTAGAAATCCCCATAATAGAAATTCTTTTAGCGGCACTTTCTATAGGGCCTAAAATAGTAATATAAGGGTTAGAGGCGGTTTGTAATAACGTCATTCCTAAACCTTGAATAAAAATTCCTGCTAAAAATACCCAATAAGTTCTGGCTTCTGCGGCTGGAATAAAAACCAATGCTCCAATTCCCATAACAATAAGCCCTAAAGACATTCCCTTTCTATAACCTATTTTATTGATGATTGATGATGCTGGTAGTGCCATAACTACAAAAGAAATATAAGATGCAGATGCCACTAAATAGGCTTGTGAGTCTGTTAATTCGTTAATAGTTTTCATAAAAGGTATTAACGCTCCGTTAATCCAAGTTACAAATCCGAAGATAAAAAATAATCCTGCAATAATTGCAATAGGAACTATCATACTTTTGTTCTGTTGTGTAGCTTCTTGTACCATATTTATTTGTAAAATTAGTAAGTTATTTTATAGTGTGTCAATGTACTAAATATTTTTTTTAAATTGTAGATTATTTCTACCATCGACAAGAAATAAACGTTAAAACACATAAACAAAGATTCTTTGTCTAATTTTTTACTTTTTTTAAAAGTTTATCTACCTTTAGCAAGATTTTAAATTTTTTAGATAAAAAATGAAAAAAATTTCTTTAGTTGTTTTGGCAGCTGGTATGGGAAGTAGGTATGGAGGGTTAAAACAGCTTGATTTTATGACACCCGAAAAAGAAACTATTATAGATTTTTCTATTTATGACGCTATTAATGTGGGGTTTACAAAAATAGTTTTTGTGTATTTCATTGGACTCTGACATGTATGAGTTGGT
>CAZZPG010000086.1:0-8371 GCA_964655975.1 uncultured Flavobacteriaceae bacterium | reverse complement strand
ACTTATTATTATTATTATTATTATTATTATTAGAAATATATTTTTTTTCATTTATTGAAATTTTAAAAAAAAATCATCTATCAATGTTTTTAGATATTAATAGATGATAATAAATTAACAATTTGAGTTGTAACTACTGCAACTAACATTACCCCCTGGTCGGCTTTGAGCACAAAGAACTCTAGAACCAGACGCTTTGCATTTTCCCCAAAACGTACAATGGCAAATTACTCTTTCATTTTCATCATTATCAATTACTCTTGCTTGAGTGGTTTCAAGTGATATCCTCGTAAGGAAAAAACAAACTAAAAAAAACAAAATTCTTAAATATTTTTTTTTCATAATACTAACAATTTGAATTATATCCACTACACTGAATATTCCCTCCAGGGTCACTTTGAGCACAAACTCCACTACTTCCAGAAGCTTTACATTTTCCTAAAAGTGTACATTGGCAAATAATTCTGTCACCATCATCAATTACTCTTGCTTGGGTGTTTTCTATAGAAAAAGCATAGTCCCACTAACTAACAAGGAAAATCCAAATAAAATTCCAAAAATTCTTTTTTTCATAATAAAATAATTTTACATCTATCTTAAAGATAGATAAGTTAAACAATAAAAAGAATAGCAAGTATTCCTTCTCTCCAAACATAGAAAGAATAATGCAAACAGCAGTACTTGTTTTACTTAAAACAAGTAAGGAAAAACCTTATTTATTCTTGAAAATAAAAAGCAAGTATTTTTTCTTTAAAATAAAGCTCATATTTTGCCTTAATATAAGCCGCCTTATTTCTAGTTAATTTAGCTTTACTTTCTAAAAACTCGTAACTAGAGTTGTTACCTTTATTATAATTTTTTTGAATCATAATAAAAGCTTCTTGTTGAGCTAAAAAGGCTATTTTAGATGCTTTTAATGAAGCTTTTGCCTGTTCAATATCATTTTGAGCAATTTCTATTTTATTAGCGAGTAGCTTTTTGTTATTTTTTAAATCTAACTCACTTATTTTTAACTCATCTAATGATTTTTTGTAATTTTCTGTTGTTAAAAATCTATTAAAAATAGGTATTACGGCAGAAATACCCACATAATGGGTTTTGTTGTTTTTTAATTGTGTAAAAAAACCATTGGGTACTAATTGGTTGGTTTGTTGGTTTAAGACTTCATCTTTTTTTCCAATAATATGAAAATAGTTGCTACTATACGAGTAATTAAAATTTATTCTTGGGTAAAAATTAACTTTACTTAATTGTATTTCTTTCTTTTTTAACTGATAAGAAAAATTTAAAGTTTTAATTATTGGATTGTTTTCAATATTCTTAGTAGAAATTTCTACCATTAAATTAGGGTTCTTTAATAAAGAAAGTTCTTGAATATCAAAGTTTTCTACCTTTTTTACATCGATGATTTCTCTTAGTTCTATTAGCCCTTTAGTAATATTGTTATTTGCTATAATTACTTCTTTTTTATCATTTGCCAAAGTTGCCTCTATTTCTAAAAGCTCTTTTTTTGATGTTAACCCTTTTTTATATAATTGTTGTAAACGGTTAAAATTATTAGAACTAATTGTTACTTGTTCTTTTGCAACCTTTAAAATTTCTTTGTTAAATAAAATTTGTAAATACCTATTTGTAATATTTAAATTTAAATCAAATCGAATTTTTTCTATTTCTGCTTCTCCTTTTTGTTCTGAAAGTTTTGCTTTTTGTAATTTATATTTATTAGAAAATCCATTAAAAATAGCAAAAGAGGAAGACAAACTAAAACTATTAGAACTACTTTCGCTCTGTCCCACACCTGTTGATACGTTAAAAGAATTTCCTAAAGAAAAATTTTGAGATGCATTAAAATTAGCATTAGGTAAATAATTTCCCTTTGCAATTTTTATATCTCTTGCTAGTATTTTGTTTCGAATAGCTTGTTTAACTATATTAATATTATGCTCTTTGGCATAAGAAATACACGCTTCTAACGACCATTTTTTTTGAGCATTTACCGTAGGTAATGACAGTAATAGAAGTATTGAAAAGAGATATTTAGAGACACTCATTTTTATGAATCTTTTTTACTTAATAAATAATACATTAAAGGTATAAAATATAAACTTATAAAAGTTCCTATAAACATACCTCCAATAACAGTTAACGCAAGAGGTCTTTGTAATTCTGCACCTAAACCGCTCATAAACAAGAAGGGTACTAAAGCTAAAATTGTAGTTAAAGAGGTCATTAAAATAGGTTTTAAACGTAGTTTCCCCCCAGTTTTAATAGCATTTTCAATATCATAGCCTTTTTTTCTTAGCATGTTTATAGTGTGTAATTTTAATATACTATCATTAATTATTACGCCACTCATTACCACAATACCAATTGCAGCCATTACGTTAATAGTACCACCAAATAACCAAAGTAATAATAATGCACCACCAATATCTATGGGAATTTCTAATAAAATTATTAAAGGTTGCCATAAAGATTCAAATTGAGCTGCCATAATAAAATAAAGCAACAAAATAGCAATTAAAATTACAATACCTAATTCATTTCCTAACATTTTTAAATCAAAAAAACCACCATCAAATCTTACATTAAATTGTTCTTGATTTTGAAATATTTTTTGAATTAATTTTATTTTTTTTTCAGGTTGATTATCTGTTTGAATTGTAAATGCTAAAAACTCTCCATTTCTGCTTGCATTAATTGTTTTGTATTGTTGAGCCGTATGTGTTTTAATTAAATTTCTTACAGAAATTAACTGCTTGTTTTTGTTTTTTACAAATAAGTCTACAATCATTTTTTCAAAAGTAGCAGTACTATAGTTTAATTTAATAGGAATAAATTTTTGAGAGGTTTTTAAGTTATCAATAAAATTTTGATTGAAAGTAGTTTTTAACTCATTCATTAAATCAGCGTAAGAAACATCATAAAGTAATACTTTTTCATGAAGAATTTCAATAAAAACAGTTTGTTTTAAAGATATATTTGTCGTTGTTTTTTTATTTAGTAAGTTATAAATAGTATCTAATTTCTGTTCTGAAGGAACTTCTAAAGAATTTCTTGAAAAAACTTGAGCAATCAATTCACTTTTTTGTTTTCCAAAAAGATACTGAAAAATATTCTTAGGCTCTTTTATAGAAAAAAGTGCCTTGGGATAGTCTTCTGAGATTTTGTTTTGAAGCTGTTCTTTAACCTTTTCTATTTCTTTTATAGATGCTGCCTTAAAATAGACAACTCCTTCAGAAAAGCTTTTTGTATTTTCTCTTTGTAACAAAAATTGCTGTTCTCCTGCTTGAGAATAAATGGTTGTTAAATTAGAAGTATTATTAAATAGCTTGTTTATCCTTTTTTGATTCTCATTTACATGAATGTTCTCATTCCAATCTATTTCTAAGATAGCTTCATTTTGATTAATTATAGGGAGTTGTGTATATGTCATGGTATAAAAAAAGAAAACACCCAATAATGTGCTAAATATGGCAATACCAAAGACAATACTTTTTCTTTTAAAGAAAAAATGATATCCTTTCTCATACCAATTTTCTATATGCTGTGTTTTGACATCAAATTTCAACCATTTTTCTATTTTATATTTTCTGTTTTTTAATTGCTTATAAATTACGGGAATAAGCAATATAGATACCAGTAAAGAAGAACCTAAACCAATAGAAACAGCTATGGCTTGGTCATAAAATAAAGCACCAGTAATGCCACTCAAAAAAAGTAAAGGTAAAAAAACTGAGCAGGTAGTTAGTACAGAGCTAATTAATGGAGTAATTATTTCATTTGTTCCTTCAGAACAAGACTGTACTAATGTTTTTCCTTCTTCTAGTTTTTGTGTAATATTATCTATCACAATAATAGCATTGTCTATCATCATTCCTACACCTAATATTAAACCAGATAAAGAAATAATATTAATAGATAAACCAAATAAAAACATAAACAAAATGCTTATCACCAAAGAAATAGGAATACTTAAACCAATAATTAATGGAGATTTTACATCTTGTAAAAAGAAAAACATAATTAAGATTGCTAAAAAACTACCTATCCATAAACTAGATTTTAAATTATTAATAGATAGTTTTAGTAATTTTGTTTGATCTTGATTTCTAGTAAATTCTAAGTTGGGGTAATCTGTTACAAAAGACTTGGTTATTTTTTCTAAAGACTCTTTTAGTTTATATACCCTTGCATCTGCTTGCTTTATAATTGCCAAAACTAACCCCCTTTTTCCGTTAACGTAAACCAACCCTCTGTTTTGTTGAGATGTAAGCTTTACATTTGCCAAATCTTTTAACTGAAATAATTTATTATGTATATTCACATAAATTTTTTCGATGTCTTTTTTACTTTTTAAAGGATTAGAAAACTTAAAATTATATTGGTAAATACCGTCTTGTACTAGTAAATTACCTAACTCAAAGTTGTTTTGTTTAATAGCATTAATAAGCTCATTAGACCCAATACCTAAACTTTGTAATTTATGTGTATTTGGGGTAACTACTATTTCAGACTTTGTTAATCCGCTTATATCTGCTAAGGCAATATCTGGTAACTGCTCAATCCTTTTTTTTAAAACCGTTTCTGTAAATTCGCTCAATTCTAAGAATTTTTCATCACTATAAACATCTTTTAAAGAAACGGTAATATTAACAATAGGGATGTCTGTAGCAGAGGCTTTAATTACTTTAGGTCGCTCTAAATCTCTAGGCAAATAATTTAAAGAAGCATCTACTTTTTCATTTGCCTCTACAAAGGCTAAATGTGTATTAGTACCGTATTCAAATTGTAATTTTAGAGTTGCAAAACCATCTCTAGTTTCAGATGTTATGTCTTTAAGGTTAGAAACTTGTAGCAATTGGTTTCTAAGGGGGCGTACTACATTGGTTTCTAATTCTCTTGCTGTATTATTAGGATAACTTATTTGAACTGTTATTTCTGGAATAGGGATATCTGGCATTAATGAAGTGGGTATTTTACTTGAAGCTACTAACCCCAAAAGTAAAAAAGCCAAGGTGGTCATAAAAACAGCAATGGGTCTATTAATTAAAAACTTAACCATAGCGTTATTTATTTTTTTGAAATATCTGCTGGAATAAAAGTAGCATTTACTTTTGCATCATGCGATAAATTTAAATTACCAGAAACAATAATAGTATCTGTTTCTTTTAAATGCTCTCCTTTTTTTATAGCGTAATAGTTACTGTTTTGGTACAACTCTGTAACATAATTCCATTTTGCCAAACCATTATGCAAAGTAAAAATTACTTTTTTATTAGAACGCAATACCAACGCTTCTTTAGGTACCACTAAAACATTTTTTATTGGATGGTTGATAAATACTTTTACATGCATACCGTCAAACAATGCTGTTTCAGAGCTAGTAATGGTTGCTTTTAATTTAATTAAACCATTTTTATCTACTAATGGATTAATTTCTGTTATTACTCCCTTAAATACCTTGTCTGTATGTGTAAAAGATTGTATGGTAATTTGTTGACCTTTTCTTATAAAAGCGTACTCGTTTTCTAAAACAGCAAAAGCAACTTCTAGTTTATTAGGATTAATTAGTGTACAAAAAACATCTGCTGTAGAAATAAAATTACCCGCCTTATTTTTTACATTGGCAATAATACCACTAAAAGGTGCTTTTAAAAAAGTTTGTTGGTATTGTATCTGAGCATTTTCTAAGTTGTTTTTTGCTTCTAAAACACCACTTTTAATTTCTAAATTTTTTAGAATACTTTGGTTTAATTCTTTATTTTCTCTACTTGAAAAGTAGTTTATCTTTTCTTCTTCTAATTTGTTTTCTGCTTTTTGTACTGTAAGTTTTGCTTTTTGTAGTTGATTGTAAAGCAAAGTGTTTTCTAATACCGCTATAATTTGCCCTCTATTAACAATACTACCATTTTTTACTTTAATCGAAGCAATAGAGTTATTTGTTTTAAAACGTAACTCACTTTTTTGTTGTGCTTCTATTTTACCGTTAGCAATAAGTTGTTTGTTAAATGAAGCTTTTTGTAAGACTGTGGTATTTACATTAATACCTTTGTTCTTGATGTTTTTTGTAAAAGCGTTATTGTCTTGTTTTTGAGTTTCCTTTTTACAAGAAATAACTAAGAATAATATTAGAAGTAAGGTTATAGAGGGTTTATTCATTTTTATTTCAAATATATGAAATTTTTATACTATTCTAAAAACTGTTGAATCAAATAATTATGGTATATTTTTTACTGTAGTATGTTTATGTCTTGTAACATTACAATACTTGTTTTTATAATAAATAAGATTATTTATTATTAACAGTTTCTCTTTATACTTTTAAAAATAAGATTTTTTTCTATTGTTTTAAGAACTCTTTAATGTAAACCTTTAATTCTCCCTTTTTTATAGGTTTGTTTGGAATAAACACTTCAGAAACAGTCATTTTTTTATCAAGATGAAAGAAAAAACCTCTTGAAATTGATTTTTGACTTTTTAATATTTCTCCTTTGTAGCCAAAAATTTTATTGAAACTCAAATTATATTCATTATTAAACCTTTTAAAATCTCTAATACTATTCAAAGGGACTAAAACAATTGTAAAGGAGGTAATTTTTTTATTCTTTTTTATTTCATTAAATACATCTTCCTCACATACATCACATGCTGAAAAAGGGAAAAAATAAACAATGATTTTTTCTTTATTTTTAAAAACATTTATTACTGGTTCTGTAGAAATTATTTTAGTAGTATCTAAAAATACTTTATTATTAATTGAGTCTGTTAATTTTAAAATTGCTTCCTCAGTTTTTTGTTCTTTATTATTAACTCTTTGGCAATTGAATAATAAAATTAATATGATAATTATTGGGGAATAAAATTTCATTTAAAATTTAGTTTTAAAATAATTGGGTTTTGGTCATAGTCAGTACTAATATTCGATATGTTATTATCGTTCTCTAGTAAGTAATACGGTTCTAAAATAAAATATAAAGATTTACTTGACATATAAATAGGATAAAAATCTTCACAAAAATTAGCTTTATTTTTCATTAAAAATAATTTAGAAAAATCTATCTCATTAGAAGTTCTAACTTTTTTTGAATTTTTATCATAAAAAGAAAAGAATACTTTTTTGTTAGAACCAAATCTGAAAGATATAAGCATATACCTGTCATTTTCTAAAATAGAACTAATATTCCAAACATTGTTACTTTTTCTCATTTTTTGAACAAACTTCATAAGGTCATAATTTTTGTTATAATAATCCCTATAAGGAAGCTGTTTATTTATAAAATTTAATAAGTATTTTGTTTTTATTTTTTCATTATTTATGGAATAAATTGTATCAGAAAAAGACTGGGTAAACATTATGTTATCTCCACTTTTATATATAGATCTTTGTTGTGAAAAATCTCTTTCATATGCAATTTTAGGTACACTTAAATATTTCTTTTTTATGTTAAAGTCATTATCCGTTATCGTAATTTTATAATCTTTTAAACCATAAGGAACTTTTTTCATAAATACTTTAAAATTTTCTGTAATTATTGCTTCATCATAAAAATCATCTAATTTTTCTTTTTTCAAATATTTACCTTCTTTACTAATAATATGTAAGCTTTTTTTTCTCATATCTAATATATAGATATTTCCTTTTTTATCGATACTTAAATCTGTAACATCAGAAACTTCTTTCGGCGCATTGCCCTTATTAATAATGGCAATTCTCTCTCTTTTTATTATATTATAAATATGAGCTCTCTCTTTTCCTGAAGAGGTTGAAAAAACAAAGTTCCCATTAGGCAAGAATTCTAATTTCCTGATTTTACCAATATAATCCCCTTTAATTTTAATAATATCAAACCCACTAAATAAGTCTATAATTACATTCTTTTTTTTTACATCAATATTAATTGTATCATAATTATTAAATCCACTATTGGTATTAACAACTTCTTTTTTACAAGAAAATACATTTAATAACAATAAAAATAATATTATCTTAATTGTTGTTTTCATTAATTTTTACTTTTAGTAAGTAATAAGGCAGATAACTACAGCCATCTACCCTATTAAGTTAGAACTTTAACTACAAAAGACAGTTAAACTACAAGTTCTTGATGCATCATTTTTACACCCAGTTCTATCTCCAAAAATTTGACAATAGGCAGATCTAGCCCTTTCTTCACTTGAAAACTCTAACATATTTGCTTTAGCTTTCTCAACGGAAATAAAATTAATTAACCCAGCTGTTAAAAATGCAGCTCCAAATAAGACTCCAAAAATTCTTTTTTTCATAATATAATATTTTAAAAGATTAATAAAAATAAAAAAGAACGGCATGCTATTTTTAAAACATTCTTTTTCACAAGCAATTATAAAA
>CAZZPG010000085.1:0-8380 GCA_964655975.1 uncultured Flavobacteriaceae bacterium | reverse complement strand
ACATTTTCCGATTTTAAATGGGAAGATTTATCAATGAATGAGCAACTTTTTGAAAACTACAAAAGTAAATATTTAGATTTATGGCAAAAAGTAAGAAGTGATACCGAAAAAGAAAAAGTTTCAATTTTAGATGATGTAGATTTTGAATTAGAATTAATTCACCGAGACGAAATAAATGTAAATTACATCATTCAATTATTGATAAAACTGAAGTCTGATACTCAAAAAGATGCAACAAAAACGGAACAAGAAATAGAAAACTTGTTAAATACAGAAGTAAATTTAAGAAGTAAACGAGAATTAATACAGAAGTTTATTGAAGATAATTTACCAACAATTGACGATACAGACGACATTCCAGAAGCCTTTGAAGTATTTTGGAATGAAGAACAGAAAAAAGCATTTAAGAAACTGATAAAAGATGAAAATTTATCAGAAGAAAAAACACAAAAACTGATAGATACTTATTTATATGCAGAACGTGAACCATTGCGAGATGACGTTTTAGACTTAATAAAAGGAGAAAAGCCATCAGTTCTGAAACGTAAGAAGTTAGGAGATAGAATATTAAAACAAATCATTGAATTTGTAGAAACATTTATAAATGGAATAACAGGAAATTGATATGATGAATTTTTTATTTAGACTACTACTGACATTTAATGCTACATCATTGATAATAGTGATTTATCTTGTAAAAGAACGTTTCTTATTAAGTGAAATTTTTTCTAAATTAAATATTTTACCTGATTATGTTTCTTATATAGTTTATTTTCTTATTCCTGTTTTGCTAACATTTATTAGCCTGTTTATTGCAAATGCTTTAGATACTGACAGTATGAAAACAGGAGATATTAAAGAAGTAGAACAAGCAAATAATGTTTTTTTGCCAAGTTATTTAGGGTATTTTTTTGTTGCATTAAGTATTCCATATTTTGACACATTGATTTTTGTTTTTGCGATATTATTTGTATTTACATTTTTATCACAAACATTATATTTCAATCCACTTTTTTTAATATTTGGGTATCATTTTTATTATTTAACGACAGATAATAATATCAAAATATTTATTATTACAAAAAAACAACTCAAAGACCCAAGTAATATAAGTTTTGATAAGCTCAAGAGAATAAATAATTTCACATTTATAGATAAAGAATAATAAATAAAATATGAATAATTTAATAGCAAAAATAAAGGGAAGAAATGGGAATTTTTTTAAAGTAATTTCAGATGAATTAATATTTAACTTACCAACGGATTTAGATAATCCAATAGAATATAATACTGATTACAAACTTGAAGATGATGAATGGTTTGCGATTGAACAATTCTCTGAAAAGGAATATTGTATTGATTTTTTAACAAATAGATTTATTTCTACAGAATATGATATAATTCCTCAAAATCAATACAATAACATTAATTATTTATGTTCATATCAAGAAGATATATATTATTTTCAAAAAGTAAATAATAGACATTATGTGAGTAAAAAATTACTTCATTTAAATAGATTAACAATAACAGAAAGTGAACCAATAATTGTTATAAATGAGTATGCAGATGCAATATATATTAAAGATGAAGATACTCTATACTTTAAAAAATTGACAGCAATTTCAACTATATTTAAAGGTATTGATACATTATACAAGGAAGCCACACAAGAAGATACGGAAAACTTTTTGAATAATGATTTTATCAATTTAGGAGGGAACTATGATGCAACTAAAGTGAAAAAGGCAAATAGAAAGCGTATTGCAATGGCTATGGAAACAATTAGTCATTTTAGCAATGAAGAAAAAAGTAGTATTTTTGGTTATATTAGAGAGTATTGTGAAGACTTAGAGTTTGATGAAAATGATAGTAATTTTACAATTGAAGCAGAAGAAGATTTAAAGAAGTTGTTATATGGAATAGAACAAAGATATTATACAACACCTTTAGGTAACGAAAAAAGATTAGCTAACTCAATAACACCAATTTAAATCCAACGCATAGCCATACACATTGCCAAGTCGCTAAAAGCCAACCGCACAAGCCAAAACTTGTCAATAAGTATGTCTTCCACCGCTAAAAGCAGAACGTGAAAAATAGCAGTGGCTAACAAAATGTAAACGTAATTTCGGGTTTTGTGATAAACTTAAAGGCCGTATCTTTAAACAAAGTTTAGTGCAAAACCGAAAGTTAGAGTGTTTAAAGTCCACAACTACGCTTGCACAAGTCGTTCAGTTATAATTACCTTCACAATATACATTAGTTTTGTGTTTTCTTCTCGCTGTTAGGTGAATATTACGTTCATAAACATTTAAACAATACAATTAAATGAGATTATAATAGCTTTTTTTACAGAATTTTTATTATGCCATTACAGCTGCTTTCTTTGATTTTCTATATAAAAAAGAGTTAAATATATTTCTTTTACCAAAGTTGTTTATTGATTTTGCATTTATAAATTTTCTGAAAAGAATTTGATTAACACCAAAATATTCATACGTATTTCCATCTGTAAAAGTAACCTCTAACAACATGCTTTTATGATGCCAATCTGCAACCTGAAATGCTGTAATAGTTGCTTTATACGGTTCTAAATTTGTTGCTTTTGTTTCTGGAGCAATACTCACTAAAAAATGATATCCATCAATAATTTTAGTACTTTCTATTTCTGCAACTGCTTTTTTTTCTTCGTCTTGAAACTTATCTGGATGCCATTGTTTTACCAAGCCTCTGTAGCTTGTTTTTAGCTCTTTTAAATTGATGGTTCCTTCTACGTTAAATAGCTTTTTATATTGTTTAATTCGTTTCATTTGCGTGTTTTCAAATTCGAGTGCAAACGTATTCATATTTAATGAATTACAAGCAAACAATTGTTGTTTTTTGTAATTGCTTTTTTAAAACGTAAAGCACTGATTATTAAATAGTTTTTGCTAGTTTTTATTGTGTCATTTAGCCCTTTCTACCAACTCAATTTTTTTAACCGTAGTTTTTGTGGTAAAAACCCCATAATTAATGGTTATTTTTTTCTTTTCAATGGAGTCAATTGTGCCTACTGCATTCCCATCAATTAAACGTACACGGTCATTGAGTTTAAAAACATAAGTAGCTCTTTCTTTAGCAAGTCTATCAGCTTCAATTTTCTTTTTTTTACGTATGGCAACTACTTTTTGTAAGACTTCTTTCTCTACTTTTTGTATAATTTCTTGTTGTTTTTGTCTTATTACTTTGGCTTTTTTCTTTTCAGATTTTGTTTTGGCAGGAATAGAATTTTTCTTTAATCGCTTTGTCTTTTCTGCAATTGCCCATTTTATAAAATTAATTGAGAGTTCTTTTTTATTGTTAGTTTGAAAGTATTTATTAAGTAATTCATTAATTTTCCTTCCCAAAGAAAGCATCCGTTGGTTGTTGTCATATAGTTCTTGAAAGCCTGTTAATTTATCTTTAATTTTTTGCTCTTTCTTTTGCAAATTTTCTAAATGCTCTTGTCCTTTACTTTGTTGTTTGTCTAAACTCTCTGAAGTTCTTTGTAAACGATTTCGTTCTTTTTGTAGTTTATAAATAGTTTTATCTAATCTAATTTTTTCAGTTTCTACTCGTTTTTTTGCTCTGTTAATTAAACTATACGGAATGCCATTTTTCTGTGCCACTTCAAAGGTAAATGAACTACCTGCTTGCCCTATGTATAATTTATACAGAGGCTCTAATGTACGCTCGTTAAATTGCATATTGGCATTGGTTACATTGTCTAATTCATCTGCCAAAACTTTTAAATTAGCGTAGTGTGTAGTGATAATTCCGAAGGCTTTTTTATGATAAAATTCTTCTAAGAAAATCTCTGCCAAGGCACCACCCAATTCTGGGTCAGAGCCTGTGCCAAACTCATCAATTAAAAAGAGTGTATTTTTATTACATTTCTGTAAAAAGTAACGCATATTTTTTAACCGATAACTATATGTACTTAACTGATTTTCGATAGATTGATTATCGCCAATATCAGTTAAAATGGTATTAAAAATATACGTTTCACTACGCTCATCGACAGGAATTAACAGACCACTTTGTAGCATTATCTGTAGCAACCCAATAGTTTTTAGTGTGATGCTTTTTCCACCAGCATTAGGGCCAGAAATAACAATAATCTGTTGTTTTTGATGTAATGATAGTGTTTGTGGTATGGTTTCAATACCTTTTTCTATATTGCTTATCCACAATGTAGGATGGTAGGCATTTTTAAAGTAAATTTTCTTTTCGGTAGTAATTTTTGGTAAAATTCCGTTGATGTTTTGTGCGTATTTTGCCTTTGCAGCTACCACATCTAAATGAGATAAATATGTTAAATACTGTTTTAAAAGTGGTGTAAATGGACGAATATTTTCTGATAATTGTTTTAATATTTTGATGATTTCTTGTTGCTCTTCATACAATAAATTTTGTAACTCTCTACTGTAATTTAAAGTAGTTTGAGGAGCAATATAAACAATATTTCCTGTTTTAGAAGTACTTAAAAAACTACCCTTTACCTTCTTTCTGTGCATTGCCAAAACTGCCAAAACACGGTAATTATCAATCACAGATTCTTTAATATCATCTAAATAACCAAGCCGATTATATTTACTTAAATCTCTAATAAAGCTTTCACCAATTTTACCTCTAACTTTACCAATGTCTTTTCTAATTTCTTTTAAAAAAGGAGTAGCATTATTGGCAATTTCACCATAGGGTGTTATTACTTTTTTTATGATATCAATAATTATTGAAGTATGTTCAATTTCTTGACTTATAGAAAATAGAGTAGGAAAGTAGTCGTTAAATTTTTTAAAGAATTTTAGGGTTTCATTAACAGTTTCAGAAACCGTAGCTATTTTTAAAAATGAGGTAGCCTCTAAAAAACTATTTTCTATATTTAGGGTAAAAATTTCTTTAGAGACATTTTCAAAAGAATGATTTGGAATCTTATTTTCACTGATAAAAGAACCTAAATACTCGTTAACAGAAGTTAATTCTTTAATTAAGTTCTTTTTTTCTATTGGTTTAGTGGCTAAAATAGCTTCTTTTCCTAAATCAGAAATACAGTAATTGGCTACGTGTTCTAAAACTGTAGAAAATTCTAAATCTTGTAATGTTTTTTCTGATATATTCAAAGTTGTATATTTGTCTAATTGATACAAAAATAAGAAAGTATGCAGGTAAAAATTGCCGATAGTTGGAAAAAAATTTTACAAACCGAGTTTGAAACTTCATATTTTAAAGAGTTAACCAATTTTGTAAAATCAGAATATAAAAACCATACGTGTTATCCGAAAGGAAATGAAATTTTTGCAGCCTTTAACCATTGTTCTTTTAATGACGTAAAAGTGGTTATTATTGGGCAAGACCCATACCATGGATTTAATCAAGCTAACGGATTGTGTTTTTCTGTACATAATGGCATAAAGCATCCGCCGTCTCTTATTAATATTTTTAAAGAATTAGAAACTGATTTAGGAAAATCTTATCCACAAAGTGGTAATTTAGAAAAATGGGCTAAACAAGGGGTTTTGTTATTAAACGCTACTTTAACGGTGAGAGCTCATGAGGCTGGAAGTCATCAAAAAAAAGGGTGGGAGACTTTTACAGATGCAATTATCAAACAAATTTCTGATAAAAAAGAGCAGGTTGTTTTTTTATTATGGGGTGGTTTTGCAAAAAAGAAAGGAAAGAAAATTAATGCTAAAAAGCATTATATTTTAACCTCTGGTCATCCATCACCTTTGAGTGCAAATAGAGGGTATTGGTTTGGAAATCAACACTTTTCTAAAACAAATTTTTATTTAGAAAGTATTAATAAGACTAAAGTAGATTGGTAGTTAAAAAACTACGTAATTATTTTACAGTTATATCTGCAACAATAATGGTTTGTTGTTTAATTTGTTTTTTGTTTTGTGCCAACCCACAGTGGCTTGAGGTACTTCTACAAGAAGAAAAGCTTATTGCTCCAAAGATACAGATTGCAGTAAATATTATTCTTTTCATAATTTTAATTTAAGGGATAAATGTACGTTTTTTTATTAAATTTTTATTTTTAATTATATTAAAGTTAATTTCTAAATAGCTATTATTAGTTTTTTTATTGTATAAGTCAGTTTGTTAATAAAAGCTATTGTTAAGATATATTAAATTATTCAGCCAATTTATCTAATGTGTATTTAATTAGGTTTTCTACTACCTTTTTATAATCTTTACTAAAAGTTCCGTTAGCTCTATTGGCAATAATTGCATTTAAAGAACACGCATTGTGTCCTAATAATTTTGATAATCCATAAATGGCCGAAGTTTCCATTTCTAAATTGGTAACTTGTATGCCTTTATAATTAAACGAATCTATTTTAGAGTTTAACTTTGAGTCTTGGAGAGGGATGCGTAAAACACGTCCTTGAGGGCCATAAAATCCTCCTGCTGTTCCTGTAAAGCCAACAAAAACTTTATTACTTACCAAGCGTTTTTCTAAATATGCACTATTTTTAACTACATAAGGTCTTGCCTTTCGTGTACACCAATTTGTATGGATGATAAATGCATCTTCAATATCTTTTTCTAAGATATGCTCACAATCATAAGAAAGTAGCATCCCATCAAAACCTAAACCATATTTTGCTAAGACAAAACTATCTACTGGTATATCTTTTTGTAGAGACCCAGAGGTTCCAACACGCACAATGTTTAATGAAGTATGAGTTTTTTTTATGGTTCTAGTTTCTAAATCTATATTTACTAAAGCATCTAACTCATTAATTACAATATCTATATTATCTGGGCCAATTCCTGTAGAAATTACCGTCATTCTTTTACCTTTATAAATACCTGTACTGGTTTTAAACTCACGTTTTTGGGTGGTAAATTCTATAGAATCAAAGTGTTGTGTAATTTTAGCGACTCTATCTTGATCTCCTACAAAAATAATATCTGTAGCTACATGTATTGGTTTTAAATTTAAGTGATAAACACTACCGTCTGGATTTAATATTAATTCAGAATCTGCTATTTTCATTTATGATGTAATTTGAAGTAGTTTTTGGGTATCATTTTGATATAAAAAACTATATTTTTTTGAACCACCAAGATATGAAAAATCTGAACGTAAATGACTATAATAATTGGTTTGATTCTCTAATACTTTTTTCCCTATTCTACTTAATTTTACAGGGTTAAATGAAGTAAATAATTTTTTTAGTAGCTCTATTTTATGAATGTATTGTACATCTTCAAACCCATAAGATTTTTTATTTTCTATAAGTTGATTAACTAATTTATTCTTGGTCGTAATCTTTTGATGGTTTGCAGTTTTAATAATGGTGTTTTCTATATTATTTAACCCATTTTTTAAAGAAGGAAAGCGTTGAAGATGTGATTTTATTGCAGTAGATAAATAGATAAATGGAGATGAGGGATTAAATTTGTACACAGTTTCTAAACGAAGTGGACTTTCTGAACAATAGAGTTGCCACATATAATTTGCATATTCAATATCATCTAAAGTTAGTTCAACTTTATTTTTATAATATTCTTTTAGTTGTTTTCTTGTTAGTTCTGTAAAAGTATGTAATTTATTAGAATTTTTGACTTTACCGCAGTTTATTAAAGAAATTTTTCGACCTTTTCTATATTTTTTTAGCCAACTAATAACTGCTATCATATTAATTTGAGAAAACAAATCATAATTAAACCATAGTATAATTTCTTCTTGTTTCTTTTGATTGCAAAGGTTTCTATATTCTTTTAAGGTATTGTTTATAAATGTTTTTTTTGTGATTTTATAAGAATTTTTTAAAAAATTGAATCGAGTTTTCCAAAATTTTTCACTACCTACATCAGTAGTAGTTTTTCCTTCACATAGCATTTCTCTCCAAGTTATAATTTCACCAGTAAGATTTAATTTTTTTAGAAGATTGGTTGTGGTATCTCCATTAGTAATATGTAAAAAAGATGTATTCATAAAAAAAGTATATAAATAAGTAAACGAACAGTTTGTATTAATTATTATTTGTATTTGTAAAAATTTAGCCCCCAATACGTTTTACGTGGTAGCCTTTTTCCTTCAAAATTTTTATAATTTTTTCTCTAACGTTTCCTTGAATGATAATTTCTCTATCTTTCACACTTCCACCAACACCACATTTTGTTTTAAGAAACTTACCTAAATTTTTTAAATCTTCTTTTTTTCCAACAAAACCTTTTATTACAGTTACTGTTTTTCCTCCTCTTGCTTTGTTAGAAAAATGAGCTTCTAAATGTTGCTCATTATTTGCTAAGGTATCTACAACTCCATCAGTATATATTTTAAAGCAATCCCGTCCTAAACGTTTTAAAAATTAAATAAAAAAAGAGAATGATTTTTAAG
>CAZZPG010000084.1:0-8500 GCA_964655975.1 uncultured Flavobacteriaceae bacterium | reverse complement strand
CAGCTTCTACGGCGTTTATTGTAGCAAAAGATGCACACTCTAGTGGTATACAAACACGTATTTTTATGCCTCGTTTTGGGGTGATTAATGAAAGGAGACATCAACTACATGAAGTAATTCGTCTTTCTGGAATGAATTTAATAATTAATGATATGGATATGCCATTAATTATTAAAGTTGCTTCTATACCAAAAGAAAGAATGCAAGTGTATTTTATAGATAATGATGAGTATTTTAAACGGAAAGCTATTTTTACAGATGAAGATGACCAGCTTTTTTCTGATAATGATGAGCGTGCTATTTTCTTTGCAAAAGGAGTGATAGAGACAGTTAAGAAACTAAACTGGGCACCAGATATCATCCATGTACATGGTTGGATGGCATCATTATTACCACTATATTTAAAAGAATTTTACAAACAAGAACCCTTGTTTACAGAAAGTAAAGTTGTTACTTCTGTATATAGTAATGGGTTTGAGGGTACATTAAATAAAGATATTACAAATAAAATAAAGTTTGATAATATTGATGATACTAAAATAAAAACAATCTCTACACCAAACCACACAAATATTTTAAAGAGTGCTATTGAAAACTCTGACGCAATTATTTGTGGAAGTGAAACTTATCCTGATGATTTATCTTCATTTATTGAAGATCAAGGAAAACCTATTTTAAGTTTTCAAAAAGATGATTTAAAAGAATCTTATTTAAATTTTTATGCTGATTTAATTTCGGCCAATTAACTACATTTTAAAGTGAAAAATTATATAAAAAAAGGTGTTTTTTTAAGCACAATTGCTATTTTTTTTTCAGGAATTATTTCCTGTGAAAAAGATTTTACAGATATAGGAACATCTATTATTAAAAATAATATTTTTAACACAAAAGATATTATTTTAGAAATAGAAATTACCAACAAACCTATTACAAGTGTACGTGCCGATGGTTTGGCTCTAAAAGGCTATTTAGGACAATACTTGTTAGGGGTTTATAACAACCCAGATTACGAAAAAATTGAAGCCTCTATTGTTACGCAATTAGCAATACCAAAAGCAGATTCTTTAAAATTTGTAAAAAAAGACTACGGTAGTAATGCAACTATTAAAGTAACTATTGATACTGCTTTTATAAAACTGCCTTACCAATTTACATTAATAAAACACACATCTTCTGGGCCAAAGTACTCTTTAGACTCTATTATTGGAGATAAAACAAAAGAATTTAATATAACTATTTATCAATCAGGGACTTATTTAAACATTTTAAATCCTACAAATCCAGCAGAATTTAATTTTTATAATTCAGATAAGAATTATGACTTAATTTCACCTGCATTAAGTGATATTAATATTCCTTTTAAACCCAACAAAAATGATACGGTTATTTATGTTTCTAGAAAATTAAATAATGGTAATTTTTATACAAAAGATACAATTAAATTTACCAATAAAAAAAACTCTAAAATACCAATCCCTTTTGCTAGCATTCCACTAAAAAAAGACATTATTAAACAATTATTTTTAGATAAATATACAAGTAACGAGTTTAAATCTCAAAAAGAATTTAATAATTATTTTAGAGGTATAGTTATTAAAGCTAGTGGTAATAACGGCTCATTAATTTCTTTTGATTTAAGTAATAGTAAATACTCTCCTTCAATAGAAATTTTTTATACAAGTACCGTAATTAAAGCTGGTGCAGTTATTGATACCGTAAAAAGACACAATTCATTTTTCTTTTCTGGGATAAAAAACAGTATTTATAAAATGGATGATAAAATTTATCCAGTAAATAATCAAATTAAAATACAAGGATCTGCAGGTAGTGAAGCAGAAATAAAGATTTTTGGAAACGACAACAATAATAATAATATCCCCGACCAAATTGAAGAGTTACGATTAAAAAATTGGCTGATTAATGATGCATCATTAACTTTTTATGTTGATAAATCTGTTGCAGGAAATGATACTTTAACAACTCCTTATCGCTTATTTTTATATAAAAAAAATGGTCAAAAACTAGGGCAAATTAAAGATGTATTAACAGAAGGTCCTATCTCTTTTGGTGGCAAGGTTCAATTATCAAACAATAAGCCAAATAAATACACCTTTAAAATTACTGACTATGTTTCTGATTTATTAAATGGTGATTCTAATTATTCTCCAACACTAGGTTTACGAGTATTTAACACTACAGATAACCCAACATTTAAAACAGATACCATTATTAGACCTTACAATTGGAATCCTAAAGTAGTTACCTTATTAAACCATCTACCAATAAATGGTACAAGAAGAGCAAAGTTAAAAATATCATATACAGAAAAAAAATAAATTACTATGTGTGGAATTACAGGATATATAGGTTATAGAAAAGCCTACCCTATTGTTATTAACGGTCTAAAAAGATTGGAATATAGAGGTTATGATAGTGCAGGAATTATGATGTATGATGGTAAAAACATTCACTTATCAAAAACCAAAGGAAAAGTTGTTGACTTAGAAAAAATTATAGAAAAAACCCCCTTAAAAAAAGAAGGAAATATTGGCATAGGTCATACCCGTTGGGCAACTCATGGAGTACCAAATGATGTAAATTCTCATCCACATGTTTCTCAATCTGGAAATTTAATTATTGTTCATAATGGAATTATTGAAAATTATGATACTCTTAAAAAAGAATTAATTAAACGAGGCTATACTTTTAAAAGCGATACTGATACAGAAGTATTAATAAACTTAATTGAAGAAGTAAAAAAACAAGAAAACTGTAAATTAGGGAAAGCTGTTCAACTTGCATTAACCAATGTAATAGGTGCTTACGCTATTGCTGTTTTTGATAAAACAAAACCTAATGAAATTATTGTAGCCCGTTTAGGAAGCCCAATAGCTATTGGTGTAGGAAAAGAAAATTCTGAATTTTTTATTGCCTCAGATGCCTCACCTTTTGTAGAATATACCAAAAATGTCATTTATCTTGATGATGAAGAGTTGGCAATTATAAAATTAGGTAAAGGAATTTCTGTACGTAAAATTACAGATGACCGTTTAGTTGATACAAACATTGAAGAGCTTAAAATGAGTTTAGACCAAATTGAAAAAGGAGGTTATGACCATTTTATGCTAAAAGAAATACACGAACAACCAAAAGCTATTATAGATACCTACAGAGGAAGAATGCTTGCAGACGAAGGCATTATTAAAATGGCAGGTGTAGATGATAATATTGAAAAATTTTTAAATGCAAACCGTATTATTATTGTTGCTTGTGGTACATCATGGCATGCAGGTTTAGTTGCAGAATATCTTTTTGAAGATTTAGCACGTATTCCTGTAGAAGTAGAATATGCCTCAGAATTTAGATACAGAAACCCTATTATTTCAGAAAAAGATATAGTCATTGCTATTTCTCAATCTGGAGAAACAGCAGATACATTAGCCGCCATTAAACTAGCCAAATCTAGAGGAGCTTTTGTTTTTGGTGTTTGTAATGTAGTTGGTTCTTCTATTGCTAGAGAAACAGATGCAGGAGCCTATACACATGCAGGTCCAGAAATTGGAGTTGCCTCAACAAAAGCATTTACAACACAAATTACCGTGCTCTCATTAATTGCCTTAAAGTTAGGAAAAGAAAACGGATCATTATCTAAATCTGCATTTCATTCTTACTTACAAACAATGCAATTAATTCCATCAAAAATTGAAAAATTATTGCAATTAGATACTAAAATTAAAGAAATTGCAGCAGTTTACAAAGATTCTCGTAATTGTTTGTACTTAGGCAGAGGCTTTAACTTTCCTGTTGCCTTAGAAGGAGCTTTAAAACTTAAAGAAATTTCTTATGTCCATGCAGAAGGATATCCTGCAGCAGAAATGAAACACGGTCCTATTGCTTTAATTGATCATAATATGCCTATTTATGTAATTGCTACTAAAAAAGGTCATTATGAAAAAGTGGTTAGTAATATTCAAGAAATAAAAGCTAGAAGTGGTAAAATTATTGCCATTGTTACAGAAGGAGATACCCTGGTAAAACAAATAGCAGACCATGTAATAGAAATTCCAGAAACAGAAGAAGCTTTTACTCCTTTATTAACTACAATTCCACTACAATTATTATCCTATTATATTGCATTAATGTTAGGGAAAAATGTAGACCAACCAAGAAATTTAGCAAAAGCAGTTACTGTAGAGTAATTGAAAAATTTAAACAATAAAATGGTGTTTTTATACTAAATCATCGCTTTTATATTTGCTGTAAATAATTTTACTGCAATTGCCAATAATACAACTCCAAATATTTTTCTAATAATTTTAATACCATTTGGTCCAATAAATTTTTCTATTTTAGAAGAAGTTTTTAATACTAAATAAATAAACAAAACATTTAATAATACTGCAATAATAATATTCTGGATACTAAATTCTGCACGTAAAGAAAGTAAGGTAGTCAAACTACCTGGTCCTGCAATTAAAGGAAAAGCTAATGGAAAAACAGAAGCTGTAATTCCCTCATCATCATCATCTTTATAAAGTGTAATTACTAATATCATTTCTAAAGCTAGAAAAAATAAAATTATCATTAAAATCAAATAAACGCACCTGCCACCGCAAAAGAATGAACATCTATCCCTATTAAAGACAATAAACTTTGTCCTAAAAACAGAAAAATTATCATAATTAAACCCGCAATAACCGAAGCTTTTTCTGATTGAATATGCCCCACCTTCTTTCTTAAATCTACAATTATTGGAATACTTCCTATAATATCAATCACTGCAAAAAGCACCATAAAAGCTGTTAATATTTCTTTAAAATCTAATTTCATAATTGTAGTTGATTACGTTGCAAAATTAACGAAGTAACTTTAATTTTTACATAAAAATAGAAAAAAATAACTGTATTTTTGTAAGATGTTTCAACTAGGAAAAACTATTGTATCGGAAGACTTAATAGAAAAAGAATTTGTTTGTAACCTCTCTATATGTAAAGGGGCTTGTTGTATAGATGGAGATGCTGGGGCACCGTTAGACAAAAAAGAAACTAAAATTTTAGAAGAAATTTATCTAAAAATTAAACCTTTTTTACGTAAAGAAGGTATTAATGCTATTGAAAAACAGGGTATTTGGATTAAAAATAGTTTTGATGAATTAGAAACTCCATTAATTAATAATGAAGATTGTGCTTATGTTATTTTTGATGAGAACAATACTGTTTTATGTGCTATTGAAGAAGCCTATAACCAAGGAGTTATAGATTGGAAAAAACCTATTTCTTGTCATTTATACCCTGTTAGGATACAAGATTATAGTGAGTTTTCTGCTGTAAATTATCATAAATGGGAAATTTGTGATGATGCTTGTTCTTTAGGAAAAGAACTACAAGTGCCTGTTTATAAATTTGTAAAACAAGCCTTGATTAGAAAATTTGGACAACATTGGTTTGATGAACTAGAAAAAATAGCAGAAAAACACTTAAACCAAAGGTAATTTTAGATGAATCTTTTTTTTAATATTTATTAAGCCCTTGCATACACTTATTTCATTCGTAAATTATTATTAAAATAAGTTCATTAACTCAACATCATTTTTGCTCTTTTTACTGCTTTAATAAACACATCTATTTCTTCTTTGGTATTGTAAAACGCAAAAGAAACTCTCACAGTTCCAGAAATCTTATAAAACTCCATAATAGGTTGGGCACAATGATGTCCTGTTCTTACAGCAACCCCTAATTTATCTAAAATAGCTCCTATATCGTACGGGTGAATCTTATCAATATTAAAAGAAATTACAGCCGTTTTTTCTACAGTTCCATAAATGGTAAGACCTTCTATTTCTTGTAATTTTTTTGTAGCATACACTAATAATTCCTTTTCATAAGTAGCAATTTTATCAAAACCAATAGCACTCATATAATCTAACGCTACACCAAAAACAATACCTCCACAAATATTAGGAGTTCCTGCTTCAAATTTATGAGGTAAACCAGCATAGGTAGTTTTTTCAAACGTTACGGTTTCTATCATTTCTCCTCCTCCTTGATAAGGTGGTAGTTTTTGTAGCCATTCTTCTTTTCCGTAGAGGATTCCCACACCTGTTGGCCCATAAATTTTATGAGCAGAAGCCACGTAAAAATCAACGTCTAAAGCTTGTACATCTAGTTTTATATGTGGGCAAGCTTGAGCTCCATCAATTAAAACAGCAGCGCCAAATTTATGGGCTTTATCAATAATTTTTTTTATAGGATTAATAGTTCCTAAAGCATTAGAAACATGATTACAAAATACTAATTTGGTTTTTTGAGTCAGAATTTCATTATACAAATCCAGGCGTAAAGAACCATCTTTATCCATCGGGATTATCTTTAAAATAGCTCCTGTTTTTTCACATAACATTTGCCAAGGAACAATATTAGAATGATGTTCTAATGCAGAAACTATAACTTCATCTCCTTTGTTTAAAAGTGATGAAAACCCAGCTGCCACCATATTAATACTATGTGTTGTCCCCGCAGTAAACAACATTTCGTACGAGTGTTTTGCATTAAAATGATGCTGAATTTTAATTCTTGCTTCCTCATATTTATTAGTTGCTTCTTGACTTAAGGTATGTACTCCTCTATGGATATTTGCGTTGTAATTTGTATAATAATCTACAATGGCATCAATAACCACTTGTGGGGTTTGAGATGTAGCGGCATTATCAAAATACACCAACCGTTTTCCGTTTACTTTTCGGTTTAATATAGGAAAATCAGCACGAATCTTATCAATTGGAAACATAACAAGTCATTTTAAAATACAAAGATACTTTATGTAATGCTATTTTGACAAAAATATAGGAAGTAAAAAGATTTCCGTAGTTTTGTATATCAACATTTTTTATCATGAAAATTTTAAGACGAAGTTTACTACTAATTTTATCAATAATTATCATTATTTTTATTATTAACTACCCAAAACTGAATATTATAGCAGGATATTCTGCCAAAAATATTAATTCTTCCGTTTTTTTGGCAGGTAGAACTTTAAAGTTTACTGATGCAAATGACAACCTATTTTCGCCAATAAATTTAGCAGATGATACCATAAATATTAAAGAAAAAACAACAACATCCTCTGTATTTGGATTATTAACACGAAAAGCTGTTTACAAAGAAGGGTTAGGGAGTGTTTTAATTACTTTAGATGATGATATTGCTACCAAAAGACCCACCCCAAAAAGAAAAACACCAGATAATACCACTCCTTTTCCAAAAGGGAATGCAGAGCAAAAAGACACTATTTTTGCCAATGTAAATTATCAAAAATTACAAAAAATTATTGATACTACTTTTCAAGAAAAAAACAAAACAAGAGCTGTTTTAGTAATTTATAAAAATAAAATTATTGCAGAAAAATATGCTGATGGTTTTGATAAAAACTCACAAATTTTAGGGTGGTCTATGACCAAAAGTGTAATGGCTACCATATTTGGGGTATTACAATATCAACAAAAAATAAATGTGCAAGATAAAGTACTAATTACTGAATGGAAAAATGATGATAGAAGCAAAATAACCATCAATAATCTATTACAAATGAATAGTGGGTTAGAATGGAATGAAGACTATACATCTATTTCTGATGTTACTAAAATGCTGTTTTTACATAGAGATATGACCAAAAGCCAAATAAAGAAACCCTTTATTGGTATCCCTAATGAAACATGGAATTACTCTTCTGGAACATCTAATTTATTGTCTGGAATTTTAAGAAACCTCTTTACCACACATCAAGAATATTTAGATTTTTGGTACACCAACCTTATTGATAAAATTGGGATGAACTCCATGGTTATAGAAACCGATTTATCTGGTAATTATGTTGGTTCTTCGTATGGTTGGGCAACTCCAAGAGATTGGGCAAAATTAGGGTTGTTATATTTACACAATGGTAATTGGTTTGGAGATCAATTATTTTCTACATCTTGGGCAGAGTATGTACGTACACCTGCCAACGGTTCTAACGGACAATATGGTGCGCATTTTTGGCTTAATAGAGGGGGCATATTCCCAGATGTAAATAGAAATATGTATTCTGCTAATGGTTACCAAGGACAACGAGTGTTTATTTTTCCTGATAAAGATTTGGTAATAGTTAGAATGGGCTTAACCAATATAGATTATAATGAGTTGTTAAGTGGAGTTGTAAACAGTATACAATAAAAACTTTTTAAACTTTCCCTTAACTCATTGCAAACCCCATAACCAAATACAATACAGTAGCAATAACACCACCTACCAAAGCATACGGTAATTGTGTTTTTACATGATCTATATGATCACTAGCAGATGCCATCGAAGAAATAATAGATGTATCTGAAATAGGTGAACAATGGTCTCCGAAACAGGATCCTGACAAAACTGCGCCAATTGTTGAGAATACAATGGATTCATATAGGGCAGGTGACATATGTGCATTGATTCCCATTTTATGAGCCAATTTGACTACGGGT